>JABMRP010000658.1 GCA_013202535.1 Planctomycetota bacterium | reverse complement strand
GCCTCGGGCAGCTACAGCGGCACGCCCGCGCCGGTGACTCAACCGAGCGGCCAGCGGCAAGCCGGGTCGTCACAGGTATCTGGCGAACCCGACTTCAGCAAGATGACACCCGCCGAGAAGGCCCGCTGGAACATGGACCGTTGGAAGCGGATCCTCGGGTGAGCCTAAGAGTTCGGGTGAACCAACCAACGTGGGCCGCCGGTATTCCACCACCGCCGCAACCCCCTCTTGCGGGCTAAGTGCAACTCCTCTACGGATGGTCTGTCCACGGAATTTCCAGAAAAACCGATGGCGCCGCGCGTGCAAGAGGCGTACGGTCTGTCTATTATGGAGCCTGGGAGATCTGTACGCTGCGCCGGGCATGTCGTACGACGTGTTCTTCCCGTCACGCGCATGGAGTGGTGGTTCCACCTCGCGTTACGCCCGTGATCGCGCCACGACCGATCGGCCGGACACCCGTCCGGGCTCATCATCCAAGGACACGCAGACCGGAGAAACGACCGATGAGGGGACGACTCAGCTTGGGCTTCTGCTTGCTGGTAGCACTGTTGACCATTGGAGCGATCAACGGCGCCTCGACCGCTTCGGCCGCGCCGGTGACGTTGACCGGGAGCCATCCTTATGGCGTGAGTTGGGACAACGGAGCCTACTGGAGCGACGGCCTGCCCGCTCAGGCCGGCAACGACTATTACGTGGGCGCGGGCATGCGGACGCCCAACAACGCCAGCAACCCGGTCTTCCCCGGCGATTCGCTGACCGTGTACGCCGGCGGTACCATTGGCACGAAGCACAACGGCACGGCCACCTTTGCCAACCTGTTCTTGGGCGGCGGTGCCATCAACACGGCGGTGGGCAACCGCACGATGAGTATCGGCGGCACCATTACGGTTCTTTCCGATTCCCGATTCGACGCGGCAGGTACCAATAACCGCACGCTGGTCATCGCTTCCCAACTGGCCGGCAGCGGCGACCTGCGGATCACCGGCAACTCGGGCAACGGCATCGTCCGGCTGACCAACGCGACCAACACCTACTCGGGCAACTGGAACGTGGCCTCGGGCGTTCTCCAGGCGCAAGGCGCCGGTTCGCTGGGCAGCGGCAACGCCACGGTGGCAAGCGGCGGCCAGTTGGACGTCGACTACAACCTGACCACCGCTGGCAGCCTCGATCTGGCCGGCTCGATGGTCTTGGATCAGAACCTTACCGTCAGTGCCCTGACCATCGGCGGAGCGGTGCTTGCCCCGGGCAGCTACGACTACGCATTCTTGAACGCGACGTACGATTCCTACTTCGCCGACGGTGGAAGCGGATCGATCTTTGTGGGAACGGCCTACGAACTCAACGCCACGCAGCCGTATGGCACGAGCTGGAACGACGGTTCCTACTGGACCAACATCGGCGACGGCACGACCGGCGTCGTCCCCGCCGCCGGCACCGCCGCCAATGTCGACGGGTTCGTGCTTCGGGCCCCCACCAGCAGTGATACGTTTGACGCCCGGCTCAATCTTCAGGCTGGCTCGAATATGTACCTCAAGGCCAACAACGGTACCGCGACACTCGTCGACGGTCACTTGCTGGGCGGCTCGATCAATCAGGCCATCGCACCCAATTCGACCGGCACCCTGGCCGGCAATCTGGCCGTCGACAGCGATTCGTCGCTGGTCATCGGCTCCAAGTCGGGCGACGTCCGCACGATGATCCTCGCGGCCGATCTGTCCGGCGCCGGGCAATTGACCGTCGACGGCGGGGACGGCGGCGGCGCACCGTTGGGCACCTTGCGGCTGACCGGCAACAACTCGGCCTACTCGGGCAACTGGCTGCTTAGCGACAACGCCCTGCTGAAGGCGGAAAACGCCGGCTCGCTGGGCGCCGGCAGCGTCACGGTTCAGGGCGGTTCCCGGTTGGACGTCGACTACGACGTCAACACCGGCGGCTCGCTCGATCTAGCCGGCTCGATGGTCTTGGATCAGAACCATACGGTCAACGCCCTGTCGGTCGGCGGCTCGGCGTTCGCCTTGGGTACGTTCGATTTTGCCTTCCTCAATACTTATTTCGACAATCATTTCGTCGACGGCGGCAGCGGTTCGATCACCACCACCTCCGGCGTGGCCGCGGGCACGGTTTACGAACTCAACGCCGGCCAGCCCATGGGCACGAGTTGGAACAGCGGTTCCTATTGGACCAACACGGGTGACAACTCGACCGGCGTCGTTCCCGCCGCCGGCACGATCGCCAACGTCAACGGGCGTGGCCTTCGCACGCCCACCAGCAGCGACACGTTCGGGGCCACGCTCAACTTGATGGCCGGTTCCGCGCTGGGGTTGAAGACCAACGGTACGGCCACGCTGGCCGACGCCCACTTGCAGGGCGCCACGCTGAATATGTCCGTGGGTGGCACGGGCACCATCGCCGGCAACATCGTCGTGGAAAGCAACTCATCGGTCAACTTGGCTTCCACCGGATCCGACCACCGTACGATGATCCTCGCCGCCGACCTCTCCGGAAGCGGCGGCTTGAACGTCCGCGGCTCGGCCGGTTACGGCACCTTGCGACTGACCGGTGACAACTCGGCCTATTCGGGCGATTGGGTCGTGCGCGACTTCGCCCGGGTGCAAACCGAAACGGACGGCGCGCTGGGAAGCGGCGCGGTGACGCTGAACAACTCCGGCCGACTCCAGATCCAGAGTATCGAAAGTATCGCCGGCCTGACCGGCAACGACAGCGCCGAAATGCGTATCGGATACAACGCGTCCGGCAGCCTCACCGTCGCTCCCGGCACCGTCACGTTCGGCACGGCGGCCAACCCGGGCAATATCTACGTCGGCAATCGCGGCAGCGGCGGGTCGGGCAACTACGCCGGTGTGCTCGATCTCTCGGGCTCGACCTTTACGGCCAATCTGACTAACTTCGATCTGGGGACCAGCCGGTCCGGGGCCAATGCGGAAACGGCCCAAGGCATCGTCACGCTCGGCACGACCAACACGATCACCGCCGACCGGCTGCTCATCTCCGACTCGACCGCCTCGAACCAGTCGGGACTGGGAACCGCCAGCGTGCTGCATCTGGGCAATGTCAACAACTTCGCCATCAGCACGGTCACCGTCGGTGGCCGCAAGGGGGAAGCTACCGTCGACATCGTCGCCGGCGGAACGCTCGACCTGACCAGCAGTTCCGGCGGGCGAGCGAATCTCTACGTCGGACGCAACAACCTGAATACGGGCACAACCGCTCAAGGAACTCTGGACCTTTCCGGAGGCGCCAGTTTCAACGCCCTGCTGGACAACCTGATTCTTGGACAGAAAACCAGCGGTGGCAGCGGCAAAGCCGTGGGACGGATCACGCTGGCCGACAGCAACGTGATCGACGCCAATACGGTTCTCCTGGGCTCTTCGGATAACGGCGGGCAGACCGACGCCGCCCAGCAACAGCAGTTGATCCTGGGCAGCAGCAACACGCTCGATTTCGGCACCTTCACCATCGGCAGTCGCAAGAGCACCGCCCTGGTTGCGTTCGGCGCCGGCGGCGGAACGCTCCAACTCGGCCAGATCGCGCCCGGCGAAATCCGCATCGGTTACAACGACGTCAACAGCGGCAGCGTTGCCGTCGGCGTTTTCGACACGACCGGCGGCACGGCCGACGTCGCCGCCACGCAGATCATCCTCGGGCACAAGTCGGGCGGCGGCACCGGCAGCGCAATCGGGGACTACTTCGTCGGCGACGGCTCGACCGACGTCTCGGGCGATATTCACGAGACGGGCGACGGCGGGACCAGTACGATTCGCGTGTTGGGCAACCACACGTTCACCGTCGGCGGTTACATTGCGGTGGATTCCTTCACCGTCGGCCTCAACGGAGTTGCCGGCTCGGCCACGTTTGCCGGCACCACGGCCCAAATCGGCACCGCCGCCCAGCCGACCGACCTGATCATCGGACGGCGGACTTCCGACACGGGCACCACCTTCCAGGGCACGCTCGATCTGTCGGGTCTGACAACGTTCACCGCCACGCTCGACGAATTGCTCGTCGGCACGGCCACCGGCGGTAGCGGCGGACTGCAAGGTCAGCCGCGAGGCGTGGTCACCCTGGCGGCCAACAATGTGATCGACGCGCGGAGCATCGTCATCGGCGATTCGCCGTCGGTCGGCCTGGGCGGTTTCAACAGCCGCGTCATCCTGGGCACGGCCAACACGATCACGGCCGACACGCTCATCGTCGGCGGCAACAAGTCGAGCGGCGATATTGGCGGATCGCTCCAGTTCGGCGCCGGCGGCGGCGTGCTCGATCTGGGTACGCCCGGCGATCCGGTCGACGTGTTCGTCGGATGGCAGACCGTCGGCACCGGCGGCGGCGCGGCCGGGTATCTCGACATGACCGGCGGAACATTCAACGCCTCGATTGACCAATGGGTCATCGGCACCAAACCGGACGCCGCGCGCGGCACGACCAAGGGAATCGTCGACTTCAGCGATGGAACCGTCGCGGCCGCCAGTATCGTCCTCGGCGAACGCACCAACGCGGGCAGCCAGGGAGCCGTGCAGGGTACGTTCAATCTGGCCGGCGGCGAGTTGACGGCCGGCTCGATCGCCAAGGGTGCCGGTAACGGCAATAACGCCAACGACCGGGCCGTCTTCAACTGGACCGGCGGAACGCTCCACGTCGACACCTTCGGCTCCTCGGCCGATCCCTTCGATCTGGTGCAAGACGGCGGCACGCTGGCCCCCGGCGATCCGACCGGCGTGATGAACGTCTTCGGCAACTACACCCAGAACGACGGTATCTTCGAGGTCGAGATCGGCGGGCTCGCCCAGGGGGCCGATCCGGGTTACGATTTCGTCGACGTCAGCGGCACGGCCGTTCTCGACGGAAGCGTGCTGCCCGTGCTGTCCGGCGGGTTCACACCCACCCTGGGCGACGTCTTCGACGTGCTCACCGCAACGAGCATCGACCTGGGAACCAACTTCCAGCTCGACCAGAGCCAACTGGATCCCCGCTACGCCTACTTCTCGGCCGAGGTGATCCCCGGCGGCAACGGCGAGATCCTGCGACTGTCCTACGTACCCGAGCCCAGCAGTATCATCCTGGCCCTGCTCGGCGGACTGGCGTTGCTGGGCGTCTACCGGCGTCGGCGTTCGCGATAGAGTGGTGCTGTAAAGCCTTCCACGCCCGGGGCTTGCATTCCCCGGGCCGTGCCTGGATTATCCACTTTCCCAGGATTACCTACATCGCCAACCCGCGGGATGCCACCCGTGGGCTTCGTGGGAGGTCGGCAACGTGGCGCCGGCTTGATTTGTCGGGAGAATCCGCGGAGAATAGTCATGGACATGCGGTTCCCCAATCGGACAGGAGGCAAAGCCATGATTCGGCGGATAACGGCAGTGGCGCTGGTCGCCTTGGCGACGCTAGCGTGGAGCGAAGGGGTGACGGCCCAGGACAATCGCGACGGTTATCGGCGTGTCCAGCAACCGCGGGCGCGGAATACTCCGGCGCCGCCGACACAACCTCCTCGCGCGCCCGCCGTGGCAGCGCCGGAGGCACCCAGGGCACCGGAGGCACCCGAGGGGTTTCAGCCCCGGCTGACGCAACCGAGCGGCCGGACGACGCCCCGTTACAGCTACGGCAACTCGCCCTACTACAGCAAGCCGTGGGCCTATGGCAAGGGTCCCTACTACCAGCGTCCGCCGAGCACGCAGTATTACGTGGTCCCGCCGAGCACGGGTTACGGCTACAGTCGGGGCCGCACGTACGGATACGGACGCGGATACGGTTACGGTCGTGGGTACGCGTATCCCAACTACTACGTTGCCCCGTACAGCATCGGCGGTGGCCCGTTCATCATCGGCCCCAACAACATCCAACCGCGAACGTATTACCCGTACCGGCGGAGTTGGTAACTCCACCCCAAGATGAAACACACCCTCGTCGCCCTGTTCGCTTTTCTGGTGGTTACATCGCCTGCCACGGCAGCCGAGCCGCCCAATATCCTATTGATCGTGTCCGACGATCAGGGGTATCGCGATCTGGGCTGTTTTGGCAGCCCGGACATTAAGACGCCGGCGCTGGATCGGCTGGCGGCCGAGGGCGTTCGGCTGACGAATTTCTACGTCACCTGGCCGGCCTGTACGCCGTCGCGGGGGAGCCTGCTCACCGGGCGGTATCCGCAGCGCAACGGCACCTACGACATGTACCGCAACGACGTGGCCGATTTCGGCGTACGGCTCACCGCGGCCGAGTACGCCGTTTCGCCCGAGATGATCCTGGGCATGGACGCCCGTGAGGTGCTATTGCCCCGGGTCCTCAAAACGGCCGGCTATCGCTCGGGCATTTTCGGCAAGTGGGACCTGGGGCAGCTCCAGCGGTTTCTGCCCGCGGCGCGTGGGTTCGACGAGTATTACGGCTTCGCCAACACGGGCATCGACTACTTCACCCACGAGCGCTACGGCGTGCCCTCGATGCGGCGCGACGGCAAGCTCACCATCGAGGATCGGGGCACCTACGCCACCGACCTGTTCGAGCGCGAGGCGGTGCGATTCCTGCGGGCCGCCAAGGACCGGCCGTTCTTCCTCTACGTGCCGTTCAACGCGCCGCACGGGGCGTCGAATCTCGATCCGGCCATTCGCGGTTCGATCCAAGCGACCGAGGAGTACCTGGCAAAATATCCCCTGCCCAACGCTGCCGACAAGCGGGCCGTGCGACGTCACGGGTACATGGCCGCGGTCACGCACATGGACGACGCGATCGGTCGGCTGCTCGACTTGCTCGACGAGTACGAGTTGACCGAGCGGACGGTGGTCATCTTCTTCTCCGACAACGGCGGCGGCTCCGGCGCCGACAACGCCCCGCTGCGCGGCCGCAAGGGCTGGATGTTCGAGGGCGGCATCCGCGTGCCGTGCATTGTCCGCTGGCCGGGTACGACACGGCCGGGAACCGTCTGCGACGAGTTTCTCAGTTCGATGGAAATCTTCCCCACGCTCGTGCGGGCCGCCGGACTCAAGCCGCCGGCGGGCGTCACGCTCGACGGGTTCGACATGGCCGGCGTGCTGTCCGGCAAGACCGCATCGCCGCGCAGCGAGATGGTTTGGCAGCGTCGCGACGACAAGGCCGCCCGGGTGGGCCGCTGGAAATGGGTCGACTCGGCCCGCGGCACCGGCCTGTTCGACCTCTCCACCGACCCGGGCGAACAGCACGACCTCTCGGCCGAGCAACCGGAGATGCTGACCAAGGTGAAGCAACACTTCGCCGCCTGGCAGCAAGCCATGCAGCAAGCCGAGCCGCGCGGACCGTTTCGCGATTATTAGGGCGTCCCCCCTCTCCCTCCAGGGAGCGGGGACCGCGTGCCCCCGACCGCCGGCGCCCCTGGTCGGTGTCTGCCGATGGCGGGTATAATTGCGTGGGGCGGTGGGGCGATGTCCGTTTGGGAGAGGCGTGCTTGTGTCGCGGTCGGAAGATAAAGCCGGTGGGTTCTCTTGTCGGCATTGCAGCCGGTGGATCGAGGCCGATGCGTTGCAGTCGGGCCGTCGGCGACAATGTCCCGGTTGCCAGGCACCCGTGCTGGTCCCCCCGTTTGACAAAGACGGATGTGCGATCGACCGGTTTGCCGACGCGCCATCTTACGATTTCCACCAGAATTCCGCGTCCGGGGAGCCATCGTACCTCTCGGCGACCTGCCCGGTCTGCTTTACCCGGGTGTCGGCCCCGGCGGACCAACTCGGGCGGAAGGTCCCGTGCCCCGACTGTGACACGCCCGTGCTGATCTCCGCGGCGGACGATCCAGCCAACTCGGCACGCCCGGGCCGGCGTAAACCAGCGGCCTTGGACTTCGGCCCCCAAGACGGCTACGATCTGTACGAAGGTCCGGGCCAACCCCCAGCGAGCGACCAGACGGTGTACCAGACTTACATCCCGGTGATCTGCCCGGTGTGCCAAACGCGGATGCACGCCACCGAGGATCAGATCGGCCGGGAGATGACGTGTCCCGACTGCCACGTGCCGGTTGTCGTGCGCCGGCCGAAGGAAGACCGGCGTCGCGTGGTCCGGCCGGGAGAGAACACCGAAGGGTACGGCGTCCACAAAGGCGTGGATCAGCCGCCGGCCGATTCACCGTCGGCCCGTGGACAATACATCCCGGCCGTCTGTCCGCTGTGCAGCACGCGGTTGTACGCCGCGCCGGATCAGGTCGGCACGTATTTGACGTGTCCCGACTGCAATGAGCCGTTTCTCGTGCCGTTGCCGCCGAAGAAGATTCGCCCCAAGTTGCCCAGCGCGGGCGACCCGGGTTATGAAGTCGGCGAGGGGGTGGATCAGCCATCGGCCGATTCCCAGACGGCCCACGCCGAGTACTTCACGATCTTCTGCCCGGTGTGCAACACGCGGATGCTGGCCACCGAGGCGCAGGTGGGCCAGGAGATGGACTGTCCCGACTGCCGGAAGGCGTTTCCGGTGCGCCGGCCGCCGATGCCCCCACCGCCGCGTCCAAAATTCCGCCCGAAGAAACCGACCCTGTTGGAGAAGGTGGGCGCGGCCCACTTGGCCATCGAACCGGAGAATTCAGAGCCGTCGCGGGCCGAGAAACCCCCGCCGCGCACGAATGTCCGCGGCGAGCCGATCGACGAAGAAGACGAACCCCGGTTCGATCTGCTGGCCGATCTGCTGACGACTCACCGGCGGCGGTCGGCTCGCGATCTGGTGGAAATGCCGGTCCGGCCGTTCGTTTCCGGCGTGTTCAGTTTTCCGTTCTACCCGGACGTGTGGACCCGATGGTTGACTCTTTCGATCACCGGCGCACTGGTTCTGGCGATGGCGGCGGTGACCAGCGGATTGCTCGCTTCTTACGAGGGAGGCCTTCTGGGGGCGCTGGGCAGCAACCTCATGGGGTTGGCCGCTTTTTCCTTCACGGGCCTGATCGCGCTGGCCTGGGTCGTGGTTGCGTCGGTCTGGTGCCTGACGATCACCGGCGACACGGCCTTCGGAAGCGACGCGATCCACAACTGGCCCGACGCCGTCTGGATCGACTGGATGTTCGACGCATTCTACGTCGTCAACAGCGTGGGCTTGAGCGTGGCGGCCGGCATGGGCGTGGCTTGGGCCCTTTCGCCGCTGGGCGACGTGCGTTGGCTAAGCGTGCCCATGGCCATGGTGGTCTGTTTCCCCGTACTGGTGCTTTCGATGATCGATTCCAACTCGGCGCTGAAGCCGTGGTCGCGCTCGGTCTGGCGAAGCCTGCGCGACGCCCGTGGCACCTGGGCCGTGTTCTACGCCGAATCGGCCATGCTGCTGGTGCCGGTCGGCGTGCTGGCACCGCTGGCGGTCGAGATGGCCCTTTTCGGCGATCCGCCCGCGTGGGCCCGCGCCGCGGCGATGGTCGGGGTGCCCGTGCTGGTAGTGGCCACGCTGATGATCTATTTCCGCCTGCTGGGTCGCATGGCCTGGTATCGCAAGGAGCATCGGATTTCCGAGCGTCGAATTCCCAAGGGCGGGGAGGAGAAGGTGAAGGGGCAGGATTTATCCTCGACATCGGGATCGTAGTCGTTGTACAGTTGCGTACCGCGAAGGGACGATCCGTTGGCTACCGCGGCCAGGAAACCGGCACGATCGGAGCACGGTCGCTGGGGGCCAGCACGGCGTCGGCGGCGCACAACCCCGCGGCGATCTCCTGCGCGTCGTTGTGGAAGGGGTCGTCGCCCAACTCGGATGGTTCGACCCGGCAAAGAAAGACGATCCGGCCGCTCTCATACATTAGGTTGAATCCCCGCGGCCCGTGATTCGAAGATACGTCGGAGATCAGCGCCAACCGCGGCCGTGCCCGGTTCTGGCGTCCGCGATATCGGCCGTCTTCAATGTAGCCGAAGCCGTAAAGAAAACTTCCACCCATCCGCCGCTGCCAATGGGGTACTTGCTCCGGTGGAGCGGTGAGCACGAACTCCGGCAAGGGAACCTCGAATTGCCGCTCGTCGGCCAGCGGCGAATCGGGGCAGACCACCAGCCGCGAGTCCTGGAGGTATCCGTCGGCCAACAGCGTCGACCCGTAGCTGCCGGCCACACCCATCCGCCCGTGGGTAGCCACATGGGGAAAGTAGCCGCCGTGGTGGTCGCTGTAGGCAAACAACCCTTGCCCGATTTGCTGTAAGTTATTCTGGCAGGAGAGCACGCGGCTGTTGAAGCGGCTGTATTGCACGGCCGGAACCAACAGGGCCACGGCCATGACCAGGATCACCGTTCCCACGGCCATGTCCTGCCAATGCCAGCGCGGCGCCAGAGATGCCGGTGTGACGTCGGCCATGGGAAGAACGGTCGCCCGGCAACCGTCGCTCGAAAACGCCGCGACCGGAGAAGTCGCGGCGGCAAGCCCGGCCAGTCGCACGGGCGGGGGACCTTCCGCCTCGGCGGCGACATGTTGACACGTCCGCGCGGCCAGACCGGGCGGGGGAGTAAAATCCTCGGCCATCGCTTCCAAGGGGTCCAGCGCCGCGCGCATCACGTCGAGTTCCCCACGCAACTGGGAATCCGTCGCCAGACGTTCCTCGACGAGCCGAGTTTCCGGTTCGTCCAAGGCATCGAGCAGGTAACCGAGCAGATGCTCTCGCATTCTCAAATCAATCTTCTTCCGACAGGTGGGCTTTGTCGCCGGCGGGTGAATCGCACAGCATGAGGTTAAGGTTATAGATCGCCGAGTGAAGACGGCTTTTGACCGTTCCCACGGGAATGGACAGCGCTTCGGCCGCCTCGCGATACTTCAGTCCCTGATAGTAGACCAGGTTGATCAGCAGTCGCAGGGTTTCGGGAAGCTGATCGATGGCCATCCGGACGGCCTGGCGCCACTCGACCGCCTCGCACTGCTGCGAGGGATCGACTTCGTTGCCCTGAAGCAGGTCGACCAGGGCACCCAAGTCGTCGTCGCTCGAATTGGCCACGGCCGGCCGGTCCAAGCTGACCGCCTTGTGTCGCCGGTTGCGCCGCTGGGCATCGATGGCCTGATTCGTGGCCACCGTGTATAGCCAGGGTCGCAATCGCCGGCCTTCTTGAAACTGGTTGCACTTGAGGTGGACCTGCAGGAACGTGTTCTGAAACACCTCCTCGGCCATTTCCGCATGACCGAGGAACCGCCGAAGGTAGTTGAACAATTCGTGTTCGTACCGATGGACCAACTCCTCGAAGGCCTCGCGATCGGTTTGCCGGCAGTAGGCCGACATGAGTTCTTCATCCGACCAGGCGGCCCGCGAGGGCTGCTGATCCGAAAACGAACCGGCGCGTTGGATACTACTATTCATTGGTACGGACCCGAGGTTGGGAGAGTTCGACAAGACGAGAAAAAACCGGCCACCGCCCTGCCGTGACCCTTGGCGACTCTCCACACGGTCATTCTACCAGACTCCTGGCAGATATTCCCTCAGAGAGTGGGCTTGGCAGGGGCGTTGCACCCGGCAGAGGGAATAGCAAACCGCGTGCCGATCTTCACCGCCAACCCGAACCCCCCCCGATCGATCGCTTGGGAACAGTCGCTAACTTGCTGTCATGAAACACTTTGCGAAAACAGACGAGATTCCGCGCAGGTGCATGACCCAAACGAGGGTGGAGGGGATGATTGTAAGTTCTTCCCCAGACTTTGCTCGTTTCGACAGTTGCGAAACCATACACTGGCGGCGGCGGCCTGGTTAGCCCCGTCGGCGAGCGACGCGGCCGTCACGTCCCCGGCCGGTCGCCTGCGACGGGTTCTGCCGGACTCCGACGGCGGACGGCACACGGCGTGTGCCTGCTACGATACGGCCCCCTGGAGTATTCGACCGGCAACGCGTACGATGGAGACTCCGATTCCGACGGAGCTTTATCACGATGAGCGAACCCTCCAAGCCACAAGCCGACGTCCGCATGCGGGGCTTCTCGCGACGTACGACCGTCGACGATGCGCTGACATGGCTCGACCAGCAGACCGGGCCGCTGGCCGATGAGTCGATCCCCGCGGTCGATGCGGCCGGACGTGTGTTGGCGGCCAGCGTGTCCAGCCGGGTCGACGTGCCGGGGTTCGCTCGGTCGATGATGGACGGGTTTGCGGTTCGGGCGACCGATACGATGGGCGGGTCGGCGTATAATCGGCTGCCGCTGGCGATTGTCGGCGAGTCGATGCCGGGCCGGCCGTTTGGCGGCACCGTCGGTCCCGGACAGGTGGTGCGCATCATGACCGGCGCGCCGTTGCCCGATGGGGCCGATGCTGTGTTGCCGGTCGAGGTCGTCGAGATCGAAGAGACTCGGATCCTGACCCAAGGCGATGTTTCGCCGGGCAAACACGTCGGCCGCGTGGGCGAAGATGTCTCGGCCGGCGACGTCGTTCTGCCCCAAGGCCGGCTGCTGCGACCGCAAGACGTCGGGGTGCTGGCTTCCATCGGCACCGCCGACGTGGCCGTGGTGCGACGCCCGAGGGTTCGTATCGTCGTGACCGGCAACGAACTGCTGCCGGCCGGTTCGATGCCCGAGGGTGCCCGGATCGTCGATTCCAACGGGCCCATGTTGGCGGCGTTGGTAAAGCGGGACGGCGGCGTGGTCCTCAACCCGGGCATTGTCCCCGACCGGCCCGAGGCGATCCTCGACGCGATGCGCTCCGAGGCCGACGTGGTGCTGGTCTCCGGCGGTTCGAGCGTGGGACAGGAAGACCACGCTCCGGCGCTGGTGATCGAACATGGCGAACTGCCGATCCACGGCGTGGCCATGCGGCCCAGCAGTCCCGTGGGCATGGGAACGCTCCAGCGGCGGATCGTGTTCCTGCTGCCGGGTAATCCCGTGTCGTGTCTGGTGGCATACGACTTTTTCGCCGGCCGGGCGATTCGCACGCTGGGCGGTCGCTCGGCCGATTGGCCTTATCGACGAACGGTCGCCCCGCTGGCCCGTAAGGTCACGTCGACCGTCGGCCGGCTCGAGTGTCTGCGCGTTCGTCTAACCGAAGGTCGCGTCGATCCGCTGGCCATTGGCGGTTCGTCGATTCTCACCTCGACCACCCGAGCCGACGGTTTCGTGCTCGTGCCCCCCGATCTCGAAGGCTATCCACCCGGGGCGGAGGTCGAGGTGTTTTTGTATGATTAGGGGTTAGCAACCATGTCGCAAGAACAGTTTCTCGAAGTAATCGACCGCGATGAAGCCCAGCGTCGGTTTCGTGAGGCGATCCACTTCGAGCCGTTGGAGATCGAAGAGGTCGCGCTGGCCGATGCGCTCTCGCGGGTGTTGGCCGAGGATGTTTGCGCGTCGGTCGACGTGCCTTCCTTCGATCGGTCGAACTACGACGGCTACGCGGTCCGCGCCGCCGATACGTATGGAGCACAGGAAGAAGACCCCAAGACGCTTCAGTTGCTCGACGAAGTGTTGGCCACCGGAGTCGTGCCACGGGGCGAAGTGATCGAGGGGACCGCCATGTCGATCGCCACCGGCGGGATGTTGCCACGCGGGGCCGATGCGGTCGTGATGGTCGAATTCACCGAGACCGAAGGCGACCGGCTGACGGTCCGCAAGGCCGTCACCCCCGGCTTCGGCGTTGCGTTTACCGGCACCGACGTCACCACGGGCGAAACCGTGCTGCGGCGCGGCCAACTGCTCTCTAGCCGTGACACGGGCGTGTTGGCGGCGGTGGGCGCGGAGCGGGTGAGCGTGTGGCGACGTCCGCGGGTGGCCATTCTCTCGACCGGCGACGAGATCATCGAGCCGGGCCAGCCGATGCGTCCGGGGTTGGTCTACGATTCCAACGCCCGAATCCTGGCCGACGCGGTGACCGAATTGGGCGGGCTGCCGGTTCCGCTGGGCATCGTCCACGACAATCTCGACCAACTGCGGAGTCGGCTGGACGAAGCGCTGGCGGCGGCCGACGTGGTGATCCTTTCCGGCGGCACGAGCAAGGGCCAGGGCGATCTGTCGTACCACGCGGTGAGCCAATTGAACTCGCCCGGGATCGTCGCTCACGGCGTGGCCTTGAAGCCGGGCAAACCCATCTGCCTGGCCGCCCAGCACGGCAAGCCGGTGGTCATTCTTCCCGGTTTTCCGACCTCGGCCATCTTCACCTTTCACGAGTTCGTTGCCCCGGTCATTCGCACCCTGGGTGGCCGACCGGCGCCCGAGCGTGCCACGGTCGATGCGCGGATGGCGGTCAAGGTGAACTCCGACGTCGGCCGAACCGAGTATCTGCTCGTCGGTCTGGTGCCGGGTCCCGATGGTCTGGCGGCCTATCCGATGGGCAAAGGCTCCGGATCGGTGACCACCTTCAGCCGGGCCGACGGGTTTGTCACAATCCCCCGCCACCAGGAGATCGTCGAGACGGGCACGCCGGTCGACGTGCAACTGATCGGCCGTTCGCTGCGGTTGGCCGATCTGGTGGTCATCGGCAGCCATTGCGTGGGCTTGGATTTTCTCCTGGGGCAATTGCAGGATCTCGGGTTCTCGACGAAGTTTCTGGCCGTCGGGTCGACCGGCGGTTTGCAGGCGGCTGCTCGCGGGGAGTGCGATCTGGCCGGCATGCACCTGCTGGATCCCGAAACGGGGCAATACAACCGGCCCCTGCTGACGGCCGACTTGGAACTGATCGAGGGTTACCGCCGTCTGCAGGGCATCGTTTTCCGCTCCGGCGACCAGCGGTTCGAGGGGCTCACCGGAAGCGAGGCGATCGCCCGGGTGAAGGACGATCCGGCGTGCGTGATGGTCAATCGCAACCAGGGCAGCGGCACGCGGATTCTCATCGACCGGTTGCTCGCCGGCGCCCAGCCGCGTGGCTATCCGGTGCAAGGGCGGAGCCACCATGCCGTGGCTGCGGCGGTCGTGCAAGGCCGGGCCGATTGGGGCGTGGCCATCGAGTGGGTGGCGAAGAACAGCGGTCTGGCGTTTTTGCCGCTGGAACACGAGCATTACGATTTCGCCGTACCCGCGGGCCGCCGCGATCGGCCGGCCGTGCAAGCCTTCGAGAAACTGCTTGCCGAAGAGGATGTTCGCCGCAGGCTGGCGGACATGGGGTTCGAGTCTTGAAATGATGGACGAACATCTTTGCGGCGGCATTGTACTTTGCGGTGGACGGAGTCGACGGATGGGCCGGCCGAAGGCCATGTTGCCCTTTGGGCCCGAGACGATGCTCGCCCGGGTGGTACGCATTTTGCGCGAGGTGGCCGATCCGGTGGTCGTTGTGGCGGCGCCCGGACAGGAGTTGCCCGAGTTGCCGCCGGAGGTCGCCGTGCTGCGTGATCGGCGTCCCAACCGCGGACCGTTGGAAGGATTGGCCGTGGGGTTGGCGGCGATGTCCCAGCGGACCGATCGGGTGTTTTTCACCGCCTGTGACTTGCCGCTGTTGCTTGGGGAGTTTGTCTGTCGCATGGCCACGTTGTCGGTCGGGCACGACGTGGCCGTGCCATGCATCGACCGGTTCGACGAACCCCTGGCGGCCGTCTATCATGTCGACGTCTTGCCGCATGTCGAATCGCTGCTGGCCGCCGACCGTCTGCGTCCCAAGGCGCTTTTCGACCGGGTCGGGACGCGGCGGGTGACGGCGGACGAACTGTCCGACGTCGATCCCCATCTGCAAAGCCTCCGCAATATCAATACGCCGGACGACTATCGCGCGGCCTTGGCGTCGGCCGGGTTTGAGCCGCCTCCGTCGGGGGACGATCCTGTTTAGCCCCGGCACTTGTGCCCGGCGCCCAAGGCGAATTCCGGCATTACGCACGAGTACGCCGGCGGAACTCGGGGTATAATAGGGGACGCGACGAGATTCGTAAACGAGAAGGACACAATATGCGGCCAAAGACAATACTAACCTTGGCAATCGGTCTGCTCCTTGCATACCAGTCGACATCACACGCTGCCGTCGCGGCCGTGGCCGGATACACCAACTACGAGGCATTCCGCCGACAGGTCGCGTCGATCGCCGAGAGCCGGTTCGCCTCGCAACGCTCGTTAGGGCGCACGCTCGCCGGGCGGGAAGTGTATCTACTGGAGATCGGCACCGGCCGGCTCGACCAGAAGCCGGCCGTGTTGATTGTCGGCGGTGTCCATCCGCCGCATCTGTTGGGTAGCGAGTTGGCCGTTGGCGTGGCCCGGCGTCTGGTCCAGCAGGCCGAAACCGACAAAGCGGCGAGGAAGATGCTTGATCGGTACACGTTCTACGTCATTCCCCGCGCGTCGCCGGACGGCTGCGAGGCAATGTTCCAAAAGCCTTTCGTCGAGCGATCCGGTAACCGGCGTCCGACCGACGACGATCGCGACGGTCAGCGGGGCGAGGACCCGCCCGAGGATCTTAACGGTGATGGCCGGATTACGATGATGCGGGTCGAAGACCCGGCCGGGCGTTACCTTTCGCACACGGACGACGACCGCGTGCTGATCGAGGCCGATCGGACCAAGGGCGAGCGTGGCCGGTACTCGGTGTACGTCGAGGGCAAGGACAACGACGGCGACGAAGCCTTCAACGAAGATCCGTCCGGCGGCGTGGCCTTCAACCGCAATTTCACGTTCGATTATCCGTACTTCAAGACGGGAGCCGGCCCACATCAGGTTTCCGAGATCGAAACCCGCACCGTTGCCGACTTCGCCTTCTCGCATCCCAATATCGCCGTCGTGCTGACTTTCACGCCCGACGACAACCTCATGCACCCCTGGAAACCGGACTCGGGCGCCGAGGGGAAGCGGATCAAGACGACACTGCTGGGCGACGACGCGCCGTATGTCGATCGGCTGGCCGAGCAATACGGCGAACTGATCGACGCCGAGGATGCTCCCTCCGCCGCCGAAACCAAAGGTTCGTTTAGCCGCTGGGCCTATTTCCATTACGGCCGCTGGTCGCTGGCCTGTCGGGGATGGTGGATCCCGAAGGTCGATGCCGAGGACGCGGCGAAGGAAGACGAAGCAGCCGAGAAGGCCGAAGACACCGAGGAGAAAGTCGAAGACGAAGCAGAAGACCAGAAGAAGGCGGACAAGCGGGGCGCCGACGATCGCAACGCCCTACGCTGGTTCGCCCGGGAGAAGATCGACGGGTTCGTCGCCTGGCAGCCGGTCGAACATCCTGACTTTCCCGGCCGCCGGGTCGAGGTGGGCGGCTTCATGCCGTTTGTGCGACATAATCCGCCGATCGGCATGGTGCAAGCGTTGGCCGAGAAACACGAGCGGTTCCTCCGGTCGGTGGTCGAGCAACTGCCCCAACTGCGCATCGGGCCAACCAAGATCGAACCACTCGGCGGAGGCCTTTGGCGGATCAGGGCGACGGTGACCAACGAGGGATATCTGCCCACGACGTCGAAAATGGGCAACACAACGCGGCAGCTTCATCCGGTACAACTCGAACTCGAAATGCCCGAGGGCGTGTCGCTGGTGACGGGCCACGCCCGGGTGCAACTTCCCACCCTGGCCGGCAGCGGCGGCAAGGCGGAGAAGACATGGTTGGTCAGCGTGTCACGGGGGAAATCGGTCGAACTGCGTTTGCACGCGTGGAGTCCTTCGGTCGGATCGGTGCGCAAAGTAGCCATCTCGCTCCGCGAGATGTAGCCTTTCCCATTGAGTAAGTTGCCCGTCGAAATGCATCTAAGTCAAACCTAATCTCCGTTGCCGGACTACTATACGGATGGATGGCCGTCCCCTTCGGCGAAAGGCTACATCTCGCGGAGCGAGATGGCTACTATACGACCCCAACAAGGAAACGCTTCGATGACGTCGACGCTTGCGAGTTTGTTGATCACGGTCACCCTGACGGCGGCCGAGGGAAAGTCGCCCTATCAGCCGATGGGTGCTCCGGCCGATCCGAAGGTGGCCGCCCGATGGAATCGCTATCACGACTACGGCGAAACGACCGATCTGCTCCGGGCGATGGCCAAGGCGCATCCCACCCGCGCCCGGCTGGAGTCGCTGGGTCGATCGTACGGCGACCGCCAGATGTGGCTGCTGACGATCACCAATCGGAAGAAGGGTACGGATCGCCAGAAGCCGGCGTTCTGGATTGACGGAGGGATTCACGCCAACGAGATCCAGGGAACGGAAGTCACGCTCTACACGGCCTGGTATCTGCTGGAAATGTACGGCCGCAACCCGTTGATTACCCGGTTGGTCGACCAGCGCACGTTTTATCTGGTGCCGATGATGAGCCCCGACTCGCGCGACGCCCACATGCACCGCGCGGCCACGACCAACTCGCCTCGTAGCGGACAGGTGCCCGTGGACGACGACCGGGACGGGCTGGTCGACGAAGACCCGGCCGACGATCTGGACGGCGACGGGCACATCACGCGGATGCGCGTCGCCGATCCGCTGGGCCGTTGGAAGCCGCACGCCGAGTACCCCCGGTTGATGATCCAGGCCGAAGCCGAGGAGCCGGGCGGGTATCGCATGTTGGGCACCGAGGGGTTCGACAACGACGGCGACGGCCGCGTGAACGAGGACGGCGCGGGCTACTACGATCCGAATCGCGATTGGGCCTGGGGGTGGCAGCCCCGTCACGTCCAGGGCGGCGCGTATCGCTACCCGTTTTCCGTGCCCGAGAACCGTCTGGTGGCCGACTTCGTCACCGATCATCCCAACATTGCGGGCATGCAATCGTATCACAACACGGGCGGCATGATCCTCCGCGGGCCGGGGACCAAAGGCGAACACTTCGAGCCCGGCGACGTCGCCGTGATGGACTTGATCGGCAAAAAGGGCGAACTCATGTTGCCCGGCTATCGGTACATCGCCCTGGGCGCCGATCTGTACGAAGCGCGTGGCGGCGAGTTCGATTGGTTCTACAACATGCAGGGCGTGATGGGGTTCAGCAATGAGCTGTTCACCCGCTTCAACTACTTCCGCAAGTCGACCGAAGACGCGACTTCGACGGAGAAGAAAGAAGACGCCGAGGCGTTCAATCGCTATCTGCTTTTCAATCAGGGGGCCGTCGAGTGGCACGAGGTCGAGCACCCCCAGTACGGCAAGATCGAGGTGGGCGGGCTGAAGAAACAATGGGGGCGCCAACCGCCGTCGTTTCTCTTGGAGGAGGAGTGCCACCGCAACATGGCCTTCACCTTGTATCATGCCGATCAGATGCCCCAGGTGGACGTGCAGTCGATCGCGATCGAACCGGCCGGCGCGGGACTCACCCGAGTCACGGCCGTGGTGGCCAACCCCAAGCTGGTGCCCTCGCGCACGGCGATCGACGTGAAGAACAAAATCTCGCCGCCGGAGGTCGTGACCATTGAGGGGGACGCCCTGGAAGTGATCACCGGACTGACGGCCGGCGAACCG
>JABMRP010000657.1 GCA_013202535.1 Planctomycetota bacterium | reverse complement strand
TACATGATGCAGAGCAAGTTCGGCATCGCCGTCTCCAGCGAAGTGATGGCCATCCTCTCGATCTTCAGCGATCTGAAGGATCTCCGCCAACGGATGGGCGGTATCGTCGTCGCTTACGACAAGAAGCGCAACCCGATCACCACCGAGGACCTCGACGTGGCCGGTGCGATGACCGCCTGGCTGCGCGAGGCGATCAATCCGAACCTGCTGCAGTCGCTCGAAGGACAGCCCTGTTTGGTCCATGCCGGGCCGTTTGCCAACATCGCCGTGGGCCAATCGTCGGTCGTGGCCGACAAGATCTGCCTCAAGCTGGCCGACTATCACATCACCGAGTCGGGGTTCGGGGCCGACATCGGGTTTGAGAAGTTCTGGAACGTCAAGTGCCGCTACTCGGGCAACATCCCCAACGTCTCGGTGATCACGGCCACGATCCGCGCCCTGAAGCATCACGGCGTGGCCGCCGGTGCCCTGCCCTGCCCTCCCGGCAAGCCGTTGCCGAAGGAGTACCTCGAAGAGAACCTCGCCTGGCTGGAAGACGGGGCGTGCAATCTGGTGAAGCACATCGAGACGGTGAAAAAGGCGGGCATCAACCCGGTGGTGGCGATCAACGCCTTCCAGCACGATACCCAGGCCGAAATCGACATGGTCCGAAAGATCGCCGAACAGGCCGGCGCCCGGGTGGCCGTGTCGAAGCATTGGCAGTACGGTGGCGAAGGGGCCGTCGAACTGGCCGACGCCGTGGTCGACGCTTGTAACGACGAGGTCAACTTCAAGTTTCTCTACGATCTCGACACGCCCTTGCGTCAGCGAGTCGAACTGATCGCCAAGGAAGTGTACGGAGCCGACGGCGTCAGCTACTCGGCCGAGGCGGAAGCCAAGGCGAAGCGGTTCGAGGCGGACGACAAGTTCAAGGACTTCACCACGATGATGGTGAAAACCCACTTGAGCCTCAGCCACGACCCGACGCTCAAGGGCGTGCCCAAAGGCTGGACGCTGCCGATTCGCGATTTCCTCGTTTACGGCGGTGCCCGGTTCATCTGCCCCGTGGCCGGCAACATCTCGCTGATGCCCGGCACCTGCTCCAACCCGGCCTATCGTCGCGTCGACGTCGACGTCGAGACGGGGAAGGTGAAGGGGTTGTTCTAAACATGGTACGTATTCTCCGGGCATCCGCCCGCATCGGCGGATGCTCGGGGTTTAGCGATTAGCAAAGTCGGGAGGCCGAAAATGGGGACTGGCTCCGTCGAGAGTCGAGTCCTGAAGCGGTTGGAACGCTTGTCGACGGTGCCTGTCCCCTTTTTCGGACGGCCCATTGGCGAGCACCGTGAAAAAGGGGGACCGGCACCTCGCGGCAAGCGTCTTCGAGAGATGTGACCTCGGTCCCACGTCGGAGCCAGTCCCCCTTTTTCACTCCCGTTTACATTTCGATACATACACTTCCCCCCAGGGAGAAAGAACCTGTCATGACTGCGGAGATCATCAGCGGAAAAGACGTGGCCGCGGCCATCCGGGCCGAACTGACCGAAGAGGTCGCGCAACTCAAGGCGGAGCACGGCGTCGTGCCCGGTTTGGCAACCGTGTTGGTGGGCGAGAACCCGGCCTCGGTCTCTTACGTGACCGCCAAGGGCCGCGCCTGCGAGAAGATCGGGCTCAACTCGTATCAACACACGCTGCCCGCGGAGACCAGCGAGGAGGATCTCCTCAAACTGGTCGACGAATTGAACAACAAGGACGAGGTCAACGGCATCCTCGTGCAGCTTCCGCTGCCCAAGCATATCGACGAAAACAAAGTGCTCTATGCCATCGATCCGAATAAGGACGTCGACGGTTTCCACCCGGTCAACGTCGGCCGGCTGGTGATCGGCGAAGAGATGTTTCCGCCCTGTACTCCCGCGGGAATTCAGGAGCTGATCATCCGCAGCGACACGCCTAGCGAAGGGGCCGAGGTCGTCGTGGTCGGGCGAAGCAACATCGTCGGCAAGCCGATTTCGATCATGATGGTGCAGAAGAAGAAGGGCGCCAACGCCACGGTGACCGTCTGCCACACGCGCACGAAGAACATGGCCGCGCACACGCTTCGGGCCGACATCCTGATCGTCGCCGCCGGCGTGCAGAACGCGGTGACCGCCG
>JABMRP010000656.1 GCA_013202535.1 Planctomycetota bacterium | reverse complement strand
GGCCGTTTGCCGGCAGCCGAAGAGGGCGGGCTTTCATTTGAGGAGGCCCGGAAGCTCGAAAACGCTGAAAAGCTCGACGAGGCGTTCTTGGCCTATCTGAAGCTCCCCGGGGCCCAGCACATGGCCGCGCGGGTCGCCCGGACCGAGGCGGAAGACTATCTGAAACTCCTGTACGCCCACGCCGAAGAGCTTCCGCCGATGTCGGCCAAGCTGGTCGAAGGTGACCTGCTGTTGGCCGTCGGGAAGAAAAACGCGGCTCTGACGTGTTACCGGGCAGTCGCAACGGCCTTCCGTGGCGACACGATGGATGATCGGGACGCCCGAATTGTAAGCCGCGAAGAGTACTTCGTGGAACCGCCGGCCGCGACCCCGGAACGACCGTCTCCCAACCGGCCGGTCGCGCCGTTTTCCGCCGGGCCGGGCAGCCATCGCGACAACTGGCTGGTGCGCCGGTTCATCGCCACCGATGCCACGGACGACGCGGCCGCGGAGTTGGCACGCATCTGGGAAATCCATCGCCGCAACACGCGCCCGTACTTGGTCGACATGGTCGTTCGCTACGAAGACGACAAGCCGGTGACCGAGCGACGGCTGGTGCGCCGCGCGGGGTTCGACGGCCGCGGATTGCAGTTCGCCCTGGACTACGCGTTCTTCCTCAAGCGAAACGACAAATCGGAGCAGGCGTTGGAGATCCTGGGCGAGCCGCTAAGAGCGATGGACATGGATCGAAACCCCAATAGCACGGTCTATTCAGCCGTCGGGCAGGCCGACGAAGATCGCTATCCGCTGCGCAACCACATGGCACCGAATAGGTCGTACCGCTACTTTTGGCGCTCGGCCGGCGTCTCGCGCAAGGAATTTGTCCGG
Organism: Planctomycetota bacterium; assembly: GCA_013202535.1. Classification (GTDB taxonomy): domain Bacteria; phylum Planctomycetota; class Planctomycetia; order Pirellulales; family Thermoguttaceae; genus JABMRP01. The sequence goes on along the minus strand of JABMRP010000656.1, from coordinate 3,378 downwards.
CTGGTCTACGGTGTGTTCAAAGAGGCCGGCAAGGAAGACGCATTGGTCGCAATGCTCCAAAAGGAGATCGACGGCGGTGAAAACCGATTGCGCCGCGTGCTGGCGCGGATCCGCTTCCATCAGGGCCGGGCCGACGACGCGCTGGCCATGGAACTGGCGTATATCGAGCAGGCCAACTTCGACAAGCTTTCGGCCGCGTGCCGGCGAGGTCAGGCATACGAGAACGCCGGCAAACCGGCCGAAGCGGCCGGCGCTTATGAGCAAGTGCTCGCGCTGGCCTACACCCCGCCCAAAATGCCCGACGCCGACGAACAGGCCATGGAGTCGGGCATGATGCAGCAGGCGGTGAGGATAGCGCCCGGTCCATACACGACCGTCGGCCGGGCCCGTTTCCAGGCCGACATCCTCCGCCGCCTCGGACGATTGTACGGGGCGCTGGGCAAGCCGGACAAAGCGTTCGACTTAAGCTTGCGCGAGTTCGAGGTCAACTCGGCCTTGCTGGGCAATCTCAAGACGCTCGAGCAGGCCCAAGCCCGGGCCGAAGCGCTCGGGCGGCAAGAGCCGTTCAACAAGTGGCTGCGTGGGCAAGTCGATACGGCCGACCCGATGGCCAGGGCCCATGTCTGTTGGCTGCTGGCCGACCATGCCGGTTGCGGCCGCGCCTTGGGCGAAGCATGGAAAGCGGCCAAGGGTTCCTACACCTACTCCTACGAACCGTGGCGCGAACGTTTTCGCAAATTGGGCAAGGCACAACTCCGCGCGTTTCTTACCGAATTGCTCGAAGCCGATCCGAAGAACGCCCGCATCAGGCTCGATCTCCTAGACCTGGAAGACAACTTCGACGGCCCCGAGGCGATTGCCGCGCTGGAGTCGCTGTTGGAGACCGATGCCAGCTTCGCCTTCGCTCGCTTCAAGGCCGCGCGCAACCGCACGCGTTTTCGCAACTACTTCGATCTGGCCTATCGGCTGATGCGACTTTACGAGAAGCACGACCAGAGCGAGAAGCTCGTCGTTCTGGGGTTGCGGGTCTTTGAAGGCGAGAAACCGTTCACGCGGTCCAAGAATCCGGACCAACTCCCCACGCCCCGGTCGAACTGGAACGGCCGGACCGAGTTGGAAGACGTGCTCGACTGCCTGTACGTCATGCTCGCCCATGCCACCAAGCCCGACGACATGAAGCGGATCGGCTCGCTCGTCGACGCGTCGGATTGCATTCCGCTAAAGAACCAATGGGCTCGGCTGCTGCCGGAGCGGCGTGACCAAAGAATCGATCCCTCGGAGATACATCGCCGCAAAGTCGGTCGCGTGGTGCTCAAAACGCCGGGCGTGCCGGAAGATGTGCATCTGCTGTCCCATCGCGACGACGTGCGATCGATTTCGCCCGACGGCCGCTGGGTCGGCTCGTCGTGGGGGTTGGTGCGATACGGGTCGTTGGAGAACAACGGGTTGGAGATCCTGCAAATCCCCGTTGGCGTTCGCGTCACCACATTTTGCGACACGCCGCAAGGGCTTTTCGTGGGCACGCGCGGCGGGCTTTTCCGGCTCGACGAACCCAACGGCCAGCAGCCTTCGCTGGTGCGGATCGATTTGGAATCGGTGAAACGCACGGCGGGAACCGATCGCGATCGGGACGTGTACACGCAACAACTGCTCTGGTGGGAAGATGCCCTTTGGGTGCGCGACGGCGACGAACTGTTTCGTTACGAGCCCGAGCAACAGGCGGCCCGATATTACGGCCGTTTGTCTGGCACGCTGTTTGCCGCACACGGCACGCTCTGGACCGGCAGGCAAGTGCTTGATCGGGACACCGACGAGTTTCGCTCGATCGAGGCCGAAGGCAAGTACTGGAGCCTTGTCGGAGCCACGGAAAAGGAAATCTGGGCCGACGTCTACGTAAACGACCAACTCCGCCACCGGCCGGCCGTGGTCGATCCGAAGACACTCGATGTGCGCGTTCTGCCGCTGGAAAACGCGAAGCCGGGTGAGAAACTCATGGTCAACGGCGAGTTCACGATCCTCTCCGAGGACGACGGGCACGTCTGGCTGATGGGCGCCCAGTCCCTGCTGACCGTCTACGATCGGGCGACCGGCACGCTACGCAAGGTGACCCGAACCTACGAAGGCTCGACCAATCCGGATGTCCCGAACATTGACCCCGTCGTGGGTCGTGCCTACAGCGACGGTGGCTACTTCTACTCCGGGTCGGGGACCCGAAAGGATATCCCCGGGCTAAACCTCGACGGTGATCGTGGGCCGTACTTCTGTTGGCGGGAACTCGACGACGATCGCCTGCTCCTGGGTTCCGGCATCGTGCGCCAGTGGCGCGAAGACAACCTGGGACACGACGACAACACGGGCATGAGCCACCATATCCAGGACCTCGAAGGCGGCCTGTTCGAGATCGATACCAACACGTTTGCGTGGCAAAAACTCGGCAACCGAGCCGACGAGCTTACCGACTTCTACGTCAAGAAGATCTGCTTCGACGACCAGGACAAGCGGGCCTACGTGTGTACCAACGGCGGCGTGACGTTCCTCTCGCTGCCCGACGGCAAGCCGGTCGGGCGGATTACCGTCTCCGACGGTCTGCCGTCGAACAAAGTCGAGGACGTCGTCCGCATCGGCCGGAAGCTCTACTTCGCCTGCGAACTGGGCGACGAAGACGGCGGTCTGGCCGTGCAAGACATGAAGACGAAACTGATCCAACGGCTTTCCATGGCCGACGGGCTCAAGAGCGACAAGATCAAAGCCCTCCGCGCCGAAGGCACGAAGCTGCACGTTCTGTACGGAACGATCTACGGCGTCCGGGCACACAACACGCTGACCGACGACAGCGAGCAGGCCCAGGGCGGGGACAGCCGGGTACGCACGTTTAGAAGCTCGATCCTCGACACGGCCACGGGCAAGTTCGCCGACGGAAATGAAGTGCTGCCGGCATCCAAAGCGCCCGACGCGAGCAATCGGTTGCCTTACCTGGGCGGTGCCGTGCTGTGCGACGTGACGCACGGTGAAAAGCGCTTCATCGGTGGCACGCATGGTCTGGTCATCGTCGATGCCCGCGCGAGCGTGGCCGCCGGTCTGCCATTCCCGGCCGAATCGGTCAAGCCGCTCTTGTCACTAGGGCAACGTCAACTGACCGAAGCGGCGAAAATACAAGTTCCCCGGTCGATCCCGCTGGCCGACCTGAAGCGACTGCTCGATCACGAGAATCCGTTCGTCAAAGCGAATGCCCTGGCCGCCGCGATGCAACCCGTGGTAACCGACGGAAATGCCGAGTACACGCCGGTGATTGGCAAGTGCGTTTCCGATCCGTGCCAGCGCGTGCGTGCGACGGCCGTGTGGCTGCTTGCACACGGAAAGGACGATGCGGCGATCCGG
>JABMRP010000655.1 GCA_013202535.1 Planctomycetota bacterium | reverse complement strand
GTTCGGTCCCAACCAGTACCTCAATTCGATCGATCCCGGGCAGATCGAGCGGATCGAAGTGTTTCGCGGTCCGCAGTCGGTACTCTACGGCTCGGATGCCATCGGCGGCGTGATCAACGTCGTCACGCGAAAAGCCGAGGGGATCGGCTGCTGTCCGGGAGTCGGCGGTTCGCTGGTTCAGCGGTTTACCAGTTCGGATACGGGGCTGTACAGCCGGTTGAACATCGAAGCGACGTCCGGCGATTGGGGCATCTTTGCCGGGGGAAGTTACCTCGACCTCAACGATCTGGACCCCGGCGGTTCCGTGCCGCGTCAGGACTTCACGGGCTACGAACAGGCGGCCGGCGATTTCCGCTTCGACCGGATGCTCGACGCCAATAATATGTTTACCGCCGGGATTTCCCATCTGGTCCAGCACGATGTGCCGCGAACCGACAAGTTCGTCAATTCCAACGAGGCGTTCTTCTTCGAGCCGCAGCAGCGCGACCTGTTTTACCTGCGTTGGCAGGGGCTCGATCTGGGCGGCATCCTCGACGCCTATCGCGTCACCGCCTCGTTCGGCCGACAGCAGGAGGGACGCCTGCGGCAGAAGTTCAACAGCACGACGCTGAAGCGGTTCTTCGACGACGTGCAGACGACTGGCGTCAACATCGTGTTGGTTTCCGATCTGGACTACTGGGGGCGCCTTTCCTACGGAGTCGACTGGTTTCACGACGAAGTGGATAGCCACCGCACGGATACCGATACGGCGACGGGCAACACGACCGCCGGCCGGGGGAGTTTTCCCGACGACAGCTACTACGGACGCGTCGGGGCGTATCTCCAGGACGACGTCCAAGTGACCGAGCGACTCCGGGCGACCGCCGGCGTACGTTACACGAGCATCAACGCCGGCTCGACGCCGCTGGTCGGCATCGCGGAAACACCGACTCCCATTTCGCCCAGTTTTCAGGATTGGACCGGTAGCGTCGCTCTGGTGTACGAAGTCGACCCGAACGTGAATCTGGTGGGATCGGTCTCCGAGGGGTTCCGCGCGCCGGGACTCGACGACCTGACAGCACTCCGGGCGACTAACCAGGGGGTCGATGTCCCGAGCCCCGGCCTGGCACCCGAGACAAGCTGGAACTACGAATTGGGCATGAAGGTCAATTATCCTCGTCTGCGCGGCCAGGTTTTCGGCTTCTGGACTTACCTGGACGACCTGATTGTGCGCGAGCGGGCCGGATTCACGGTCGACGGCACCGATGCCTTCGTCAAAAAAAACGCCGGCGAGGCGCGGGTCGACGGAGTCGAGGTGGCCGGGGAATACTTGCTGGACGATCGGTGGAGTCTCTATGGGAACTATATGTACATCCACGGCCGGAGTGTCACGCTGGATGAGCCGATGAGCCGCATCCCCCCGGCGCAGGGGTTGATCGGGCTGCGGTGGCGCAACGCGTGCGGAGATCGTTGGTTCGAGGTTTTCGAGTACCTCGTCGCCCGGCAGTCGAGACTGAGCGCTCGGGACATGGATGACCCCCGCATCCCCCCCGGAGGTACGCCCGGTTACCATACGCTCAACTTGCGAACCGGTACGTTGGTGGGCGATAATGGAAAAGTCAGTATCGGCCTGGAGAACATCCTCGATCGGCATTACCGCGTTCACGGCTCGGGGATCGACGCCCCGGGAATTACGGCACACCTGGGCTACGAACTGTTTTATTAGTCGTCCGGCAGCCCGCCGACAGCACCCGCCCCCATGATGAATCCACTGCTTAGCAAGCTGCTGTCGCTACGGGCGACCGAAACTTCGGTGGCCTGTGGGGTTTCGATTGCCGTCCACGCGGCCTGTGCGGTGGCGGCTTGGCTGACCGTCTTGGCCGTGGTGGGAGGACCAGAGCGGCCCGGTATGCCGGGCACCTCGGCGTCGCCGGTCGAGTTGCACGCGCAATGGTCCCAGCCGGAACCCGAGCCGGAACCCTTGCCCGTCATCATGCCGCCGTTGGAGACCCACGTCCTGATCAAACCGGAGACGGCGCAGGTTGGCCGGCGAACCTTCGTGCCCACCAGCACGGACATTAGCCGCCCGACGCCTTCGGACGAGGACGCCGTGAGGCGGATGCTCCGGTTGCCGTCGCCGAGCCGAGTCACCCGGGATTCCGTTACCTCCGGGACGACCGATTCAGGGCTCGACGCGCCGTCGCCGCGGACCGCCCGTCGACGGATGACCGACCCCCAACCGATTGCCATCTCCTCCGATGGTGCGATCGTCGCGCCACGACGCACGCCAGCCCGGTTGCGAGACGGCCGTCCGCCGGCCTATCCCCCATGGGCTGAGTCGCAACGGCTCGAAGGCACGGTGCATCTGCGGATCTACTTGGATAGCACGGGCCGAGTGGGCCGGGTGGAAGTCGTCTCCTCCAGCGGTCATCCGATTCTCGACGCCTCGGCGGTCCGGGCGGTCGGTTCCTGGCGATTCGAGCCGGCCACGACCGACGGTCGCCCGGTGGGCAGCATCTTGCGGCTGCCCGTGCGGTTTGCCCTGGACTAGTCGAACCATTCGTCGTCGGGGTCGAACTTGGGGTGGACGATAATCAGAACGGTCATCTGGCCGACCGCCCGATGTCGAACACCCGGGGGAATGACCACGCACATCGCCGGCTTGATCGGCACGAGTTCTCCGTCAAGCTCGATCCGTGCCTCCGCATCGCACTCGAGGAAATAGTAGACCTCGGTCAGCCGGCGATGGTAATGCGCACGCGCCTCGGTGGAGATTTCGGTTCGGTGGATCGTGCCGGGAAAGGAAGCAACGTCGGCCAACGCTCGCCGCGACTTGCCGCAGGGGCACGGGACCGGCGGAATGTCGTCGAAATCGACTATCGTCCAGCGAGCTGACCGATTGGGTTGTTTCATGACAACGGGCCGATTTTGCGGGGTAATTGCCTGTCATGGCGATGCCGGAACCAGTTTTGAGCATACCCGAAGGACACGCGTACGGCCATGGCGCCACGGCCCCCAGGCACCTCGCCACGCACGGTATTCGTCGGGAAAGGCGGAATCCCGCTCGGAGCCAGTCCCCTTTTTCAACAGGCTGCTAGGTGACCGGGATGCGAAGCGAGGAGCTTCGGAGCCTACGCGGTTCGGGAAGACGAGTGGAGTTTTACCGATAACCCAATTGAGGCAAGGGTGTTTCGAGGCAAGATAGCCCGCAAAGTTCCCGCATCTTACCCCCCTCATTTGTTCGGAAATGTTTACGTAACGAGAACGGTAAGCCTTTTGCAGGAAACCACTTCCGTACTCTCAAGGGTTCTTCCCGGCACAGCCGATACGGTAGATGCCCTTTAGGGAGAATGTGCGTGCCAAGGTAGGCACGCCGAAAGGGAGCGTCAGGCAACCGGCGGGAATGATCGAGTCACGGAGCGGCTCGACGGCCCTGACGCACATACACGGCGCGAACCGCGGGTATTGACCCACTTTCCTCGGCGCATCTCCGACGTTATGGAGGTCGGTTCTATCCCATGGGAGAACCCGCCGAGCATCGCGGCCGACGACGCATCATTGGTGTCGCAGTGGCCGTTTGGTGGGGAGCACGAGGAAAACGAACGACCCCGGTTCATTGCAAAGGAGACGTTGCTCGATGAAATGGAGGATGGTATTTGGAGCGCTGGCAATCAGCGCCTGCCTTTGCGGCCAGGGGTTCGGTTTCGAGCTCCTCGATCGGCTGCTAGGCCTGAATTGTCGCGGCTGCGGGACGTGCGCAACATGCACGGCGCCCTCATGCTGCGAAGTAGAAACCGAATGTTGCGCCCCCGAGCCGGCTTGCTGCGAAGCGCCGGCCGCCTGCGAGGAAATCGCCGCTTGCGAGGAAGTCGCTGCCTGTGGCGGGTGTGACGAAGGCTGTGGAGACCCCTGCTGCGACCCGTGCGGCAAACGGCGCGACCTGTTCTCGGGTCTGCGTGGCTTGTTCGACGGACGTGGCGGCTGCAATGCCTGCGAAAGCGGCTGCAACGCCTGCGAAGAGGTTGCCTGCTGCGAGCAAGCTTGTGCTCCCGAGCCCTGCGAAGAAGTGGCTTGCGAAGTCTGCGAGCCCGCATGCGAAGCCTGCGAGCCCGCATGTGACGACGGTTGTGGCGGATGCGACCCCTGTGGCCGTTCGAAGCAGCCGATTCGTGACGCCCTGAAGGCCTTGGACATCCTCGGTCTGTTCAGTGACGATTGCTGCGGCGGTTGCGGTGGCTGCAACGCCTGCGAGCAGGTCGCCGATTGCGGTGGCTGCGGTGGTTGTGGTGGCGGCGCCCCCATGGGCGACGTTCCTCCCGCGCTGCCGCCGGGTGAAGAGGCTCCCTTGCCGGCGCCTCCGACCGCCGACCAAGGCGCATCGCTCTTTCCGCACAACAGCATCCATCAGGCCAGCCGTAGCATCGTCCGCTATTAAACTTGCCTGAGACGCTGTATGAGACAAAGCGAGCCTGTCAGGCCCCCTTGGCCGGACAGGTTCGCTTGTTTCTTGCGCTCATCGCAAAAGTGCGTACCTGGTTCGATCGAGGGCCAGTGTTTGGAGACCGAGGCCTCATCTGTCCGAAGCGCACCTCGTTTCCACTGCCGGGAAGTACCGGTGCCTCTCCTCTGTTGCCAAACGTGGAGAATCGCTGGAAAACACCGTGATTTGCCGATAATCCCCGGACAGAGAAGCGACGGTCTTAATTTGTGTCAATAGCCGATTCAAAAAACATTTTTGAATTCCTTTCCGAGGGTTGTCATCCGGCAGTTGCCTGTCGGGCCTTGACCTCCGCTCGGGCTCGACAAAAGGG
>JABMRP010000070.1 GCA_013202535.1 Planctomycetota bacterium | reverse complement strand
GGCTGATTCGCTCGGCTTGTGCCTCCAATCCGGCGGCCAGACCGTCGACCTCGGCAATCAACACGGCCGCTGCGTCCCGAGGATAGCCGCTGGGCTTGCTGTCCTCGATCGCGCCGATCATTGTCGCATCGACCATCTCCAGCGTCGCGGGCACGATGCCGGCCGCGATCACGTCGGAGACCGATTGGGCCGCCTGGGTGATGTCGTCGTAGATGACCAGCATGGTGGTGATCGACTCGGGCAAAGGCAAGATCCGCACGACGATCTCGGTGACGATCGCCAGCGTGCCCTCGCTACCGATGAGCACGCCGCGCAGATCGTAACCGGGCGGGTCCAGGGCCGGACCGCCGGTGTCGATGATCTGGCCGCCGGGCAAGACCATGGTCATCCCCAGCACGTGATTGGAGGTCACGCCGTACTTCAGGCAATGGGGCCCGCCCGAGTTCTCGCCGATGTTGCCGCCCAGGGTTGCCACCTTCTGGCTGGCCGGATCCGGCGCGTAGGTGAAACCCAGCGGCGCCAGAGCTTCCTGCAATTCGAAATTGGTCACGCCGGTCTCGACCACCGCATACCGGGCCTCGGGCCGAATGTCGACAATGCGGTTCATCCGCGAGAGTTCGATAACCAGTCCGCCGGCCGCGATGATGGTTCCGCCGGAGAGGTTGGTACCGAAACCTCGAGGAACGTAAGGCACTCCCGCCCCGGTAGCCGCCCGAACGACTTCGGCGATTTGCGAGGTGTCGGCCGGAAAGACCACGGCGCCCGGCGTGCTCGTGTCGGGCGACGCGTCGTAGGAATAGACCTCGACGTCGGCACGGCCGGTCGAAACGTACTCGTCGCCGACGATGCGTCGGAGTTCGGTTAGTAGCGGGGCATTGATCATGCTTCGTCGTAGATAGCAGCGGCGGCCTCCAGGACGTCCGGCCCGGCGGCAAATCCTTCGGCCTTGAGGATGGTTTGTATCGCCGATAGGAACAGGACCACGTTTCTTCGGCGGCAGGCGTGGCCCATGATCCCCACGCGCCAGGCTTTGCCGGCGAAGTCGCCCAGCCCGCCACCGATCTCGATGCCGAAATCCTTCAATAAGGCCCCGCGGACCTTTGCGTCGTTGACGCCCGCGGGGATGCGAATCGTGTTGAGCATGGGTAGCCGATCGGACTTGGCAACGACCATCTCCAGGCCCATGGCCTCGACGCCGGCGACCAGCGCCCGATGGTTCAACAGATGTCGGTCGTGGCGTGCTTCCAACCCCTCTTCGGCGATGATCCGCAGGGCCTCGCGCAACGCGAAGACCATGTTGATCGGGGCCGTATGGTGGTACTTGCGATTGCCTCCCCAATAATCGGCGACCATGCCCATGTCGAGATACCAACTCACCACGGGCGTCTTGCGATTGGTGAGCGTTTCGACGGCGGCCGGGCCCAGCGAGATGGGCGACAGCCCGGGCGGACACGACAGACACTTCTGCGTGCCGCTGTAGACGGCGTCTATTCCGATCCGGTCCACGTCAACTTCCATGCCGCCAAGCGAGGTGACCGTGTCGACTAAGAACAGGGCCCCGGCATCGCGGGCAATCGCGGCCAGATCATCCAGCGGCTGGCAAACGCCGGTGGAGGTCTCGGCATGGACCACCGCCAGTACCTTCACCTTCTTTCCCTCGACGGCCTTGCGCACGTCCTCGGGATCGATGGTCCGGCCCCAAGGGGCGTCGACCCGAGTGAGCTTCCCGCCGATCCGCCCGACGATGTCGGCCATCCGCGTGCCGAACACGCCGTTGACACAGACGACGACTTCGTCGCCCGGTTCGACCAGATTGACGAAGCAGGTTTCCATGCCGGCGCTGCCGGTGCCGGAGACGGGGATGGTCAGCCGGTTGTCGGTCTGGAAGAGATACCGCAGCAACTGCTGGGTCTCGTCCATGGCGGAGAGGAAGTAGGGATCGAGGTGGCCAATGCACGGGGCGGACATGGCCTGCAACACCCGCGGCGACACGTCGCTGGGACCGGGGCCCATCAGAACGCGTTGCCCAGGGTCAATGTCCCTGAACCGATTCGGATCGATCGTCTTCATCAACAGCCTCCGGAGGTAACTTCGACAGCCTGAAATCGACTGGTACTGGAAGTCGACGGCGTTCCGGTCGGCAGTCTACCAGTTCACCGACCGACGGGCAACCGATACGCGAATGCACTTTGCCCCGGATACTCCGGCTTAACCCGCCCCGGTTGTTGACACGGGGATCCGCGATTGGGAAGATGTCGGGTGACCACATCTGCGAGCAACACGTCCACAACCTCGATATCGCCAACTGGTTCGTCGGCACCCACCCGACCAGCGCCGGCGGGTTCGGTTTCCGTGCGCGGCGCAAGGCCGGCAACATGTACGACTTCTTCAATATCCCTGGCGATAGGACCACTGGGTGTAATCCTTGTAGTAGCCTTGGTGGCCGAGCGTGGCGCCGCGATAGCGGACGCCGAAATAGCCCCATTGATACGTCGGCACGCCGAAACCGTAGCCGTACCAAGGAGCCCGGGCCGCATCGTTCCCTTCGTATCGGTGCGGCCCCGGGGGTCCGACCACGGTGGAGTGTGGACTCGTCGAGTAGTTTGCGCGGCGGAACCCGAAGAAATCCGCCCCGCAAACGGTCGTCGGCAGCAGTAATGCGCCGGCCAGCGCGATCGCCGCACCCGGCATCCATCCTCGTGCCATCCGCTCTTCTCCCGATTAGCCGTTGAGCAGCCCCTGCCCTTAGATCGAACGGACAGCGCGGTCCGGTGCTTCCGGATCTGCCGATTGCAGGGAATAACCGGACCCGGCGATCCGGTTGTAGCGATTAGAGAGGCCAGGCTTTTTCGGAAAAAAGGGCCGGCGTGGATCCTCAACCGTATTGGATCAGGCTGATCTTCTCATAGTCGGTGATCCGCCGCGCTCCTTCCAGCCGCGTCAACTCGACGACGAAGGCACAGGCGGCCACCTTGCCGCCGGCCTTTTCGACCAAGTGGCAGCAAGCCTCGATCGTTCCGCCGGTGGCCAGCAGATCGTCCAACACCAGAACCCGGGCGCCGGCGGGAATCGCGTCGATGTGGATCTCCAGCGTATCGCTGCCGTATTCCAGGTCGTAGGTATAGGCCACGGTGGTAAACGGCAGCTTGCCCGCCTTGCGGATCGGAACCAGCGAGGCCCCCAGGTTCATCGCCACCGGCCCGGCGAAGATAAACCCCCGAGCTTCGGCCGCCGCGACCACATCGATCTTTGCATCGGTGAATTGCTCGCTCAGTTGCGTCACCACCTGGGCAAAAGCCTCGGGGTGGGACAGCATGGGCGTGATGTCGCGAAAGAGGATCCCCGGTTTGGGGAAATCGGGCACATCGCGGATATAGTCGGTCAGATTCAACGGTTGGTCGGCCATGGGGTCCCTTTCATGCTGAGGAGAGTGCCGTGCCGACGGGGTCGGGGTCGGCTTACGCGACACGCCCGGATTTCAAGTTCCAAGTATACTTCCCAGACCCCATCGGGGGGAAGGGGGCCGTGCCGAGCCCCTGAGCCTGGAAATCACGCTGCCGGTACGCTACTCTGGAAGAGCACCGCTGCCTATCCACCCCCGTTTTCCGCAAGATACTTTGGAGAGAGACCTTATGAACAAACCGATCGCCCTGGGATGCCTCACTGCCGCACTGTTCTGGGCCCTTGCCGCGACAAGCCAGTCGGCCGAACCGACGAACAATGCCCAACTGGGCAGGTTGCGCCACGTCGTGCTGTTTGCATTCAAAGAAGGCACGACACCGGAGCAAGTCAAGACGATCGAAGACGCCTTTCGGGCGCTGCCCGGGAAGATTCCCACGATCGTCGATTTCGAGTGGGGAACCGATGTCAGCGTGGAAAACCTGGCCGATGGGTTCACGCACTGCTTCCTTGTCAGCTT
>JABMRP010000654.1 GCA_013202535.1 Planctomycetota bacterium | reverse complement strand
TTCGGCGACTCTACGAAACCGGCCGCAATGCCACCGATGAAATCAAGCACAACTTGAAAATCGTATTCGATGATCTGCTGCCCAAATGGAACTATCGAGCCATCCCTCAACATGCGACAGTAATTTTTTGACCGATCCTTAAACGTATTCCCACTCCTTGAGCCATTGGTACTCGCGAGGCAGGTTGGCCCACATCTGCTCGTTGAGCTGGTGCAACTCGGCCGTCTCGGCCTTGTCCAACTCGCGGCGTTCCTTGACGGCCAGCGCCATGTTGTCGACTTCCTCCGGCGTGGCCAGCCCGGGGATGGGGGCCGTGACGGCCGGATTGCCGAGAATGTACCGAATGGTCAAACGGGCACGACGGCTCTTCTCTTCGTCGTCCGCGGCGCCGCCGAAGAGCGAACCGCTGGCAAACGGCTTGATGCCGAAGGTGCCGATGTCGTGCTTCTGAACGGCCTCGAAGAGACTATCCTCGGGCAGGACCTTGGTCTTGGAGGTATACGGGAAGAGCATCACCTGGAAGTGCTGGGGATACAGTTCGCAAAGCCTCTTCAGCCACGGCCGGCCGTGGGAGGAGACGCCTGTGAAACGCGCCTTGCCCTGCTTCTTCGCCGTCTCGAACGCCTTGATGAACTCTTGCTCGTCGGCCTCGCTGTGCTTGCCGGGCGAACTGGCCACCAATCGCCAGACGTCGACGTATTCGACTTGGGCCGCCTTCAGCCCGTCGTCGAGCGTTTTCAACAGGGTCTCGGCGTTGCAGTAGGCCTTGTTGCGGGGGCACTTGGGCCACATCGCGAAGCCCATGTAGATCTTGTCGCGGCGGCCTTTCAGCGCCGGACCATACGCGGCGATCTCGCCTTCGGTGCAGGCGTCGACGTAGTTGATGCCTCGCTCCATACAGCGCGTCAGCACGTCGTACCGATTCTTCATCAGGGCATCTTTTCCGGGACCCGGACCGGGCATGCTCACGGCCGGGATGTTGTGGCCGATGACGTCGGCGACGCGTTTCCAGTGGCCACCCAAACAGACGGCCGACACCCACAGGCCCGTGGCGCCCAGCCGGCGGTACTCCATCTCCTTGTTGTGGCTACGCGTCTTCTCGATGGCCGCGGTATCTTCGGCCCTGGCCAGAAAATTGCCGCCGAGCCCGGCAGCCAGCCCTCCGGCCGCCACGGCGGTCGTACGCATGAAATCACGCCTGTTGAACTGAGTCCTCATGGTCGACTTTCCTTTCGTTAGTCTGACTTTCCGTCAGCGGGACAATGCAGCCGAAAGTATACTGGCCGCCTCCACGATAAACAATCGCATCGCGTGAATATGGGGTATCCAGGGAGTCTGGGTTGTTACATGACCGATCAGAGGGCGTGATCCGACGGCTTGACCCCCTTCTTGAACTTGCCGAAACCAAACGGCAGCGGCTCGTACTTGCCGACCAGTTCCACGTTGGCCTTGGCCGGAATTTGACTCTCCAGGCCGACGCACCAATACGCGGCGTTGACCACGAGGCGACGCAGACCCCCGCTCTGGAAATCCGTGGCGGCGCCCATCGTGGTCGTGAACACGCGGCCGGTCTGGCCGTCGGTGCCCTGGTAGGTTTTGGTCCAGGCCATGGACATCATCGGTTCATTCTTACGGCCTTCGACCGGTTTGTCCGTCGGGTTCATGCCCGCGAGCACCTGCCCGAGGAACAACACCTTGCTGTCGCCGGGCAACGGGTTGCGCACGGTATAGACGTCGGTGGGACCCCAGATGTCGTCGCAACCACGGACGATCGGATCGTTCTTCGCGCCCGGCACAAGCACGCCCCGGGTGCTCTCGCGGCCGTGGTGGCCATGATGGCTCATCCACGTTTGGCCGAGGATCTGCTGACCGAATCCGCCGCGCCATGTCCGGCTACCGCTGCCGAACCGTTCGTAGGTCGGGCTGCTGAGCCGAAACGCAACGACGGCCGCACGCATGCCGATCACCGGCTTGCCCGCGTCGAGATATTCGGCGACGTAACGCATCTGCTCGTCGGGCAGGTCGCGAAACCGGGTGGCGATGACCATCAGGTCGGCCGACCGAAGGGTTTCGAGGCCCGGGATATTGCGGGTGTTATCCGGGTCGATCGTGCCGTCTTCGGGATTCATCGCGAACAGCACCGTGCATTTGAATCCGTGATGTTTGGCCAGAATCTTTCCCAGTTGGGGCAGTGCCTCTTCCGAGCGATATTCTTCGTCGCCGGAGACCAGCACGATGTGCTTTCCATTGCCGGGACCGTCGAAGCCGTCGTAAACGACCCAGGGGTCGGCGGCGGAAGCCGGGCCGACGGAGAAGATGGCTGCCGTGATCGCGGCTAAGCAGGTCAGCCGGAAGAATCGGGGCGCTGGCATTGGGTGGTCCTTTCGGTGCGGTTGGGCCGGATGGTGGTTAGGTCGATTGTACACGGGGCGGAGGAGGGTCACAACAATATCGGTCCGCGAAGCGTTTAGCAGCCCATTGAAAAGGGCGTGTGCCACTGCTTGCTTGCAAGCAGTGCTTATGGCCGGCGTTTGTGCTCGAATCCACGGCACTGCTTGCAAGCAAGCAGTGGCAC
>JABMRP010000653.1 GCA_013202535.1 Planctomycetota bacterium | reverse complement strand
CGGGACCAGCGACTTTCGGCCACTCGCTTGGGTGGAATTTCCGCCGCCACTTGCCACCCACTTGGGCCGCCGAAAGTCGCTGGGCCACTTGACCGATTCATCGAACCTGGTGAGACAGGAGGCTCTCTTGGAAAAACTCAGTCTGATGATTCACACAATGGACGATATTGCTCCCGCCCCGGTCCACAGAATGCTCAACGCTATTTGGTCCGCTCGCCGGGTACGTCCTGCTCCTCCGGCTTGGTCACGACTCCCGTATAGGCATGGTTGGAAACAACTTCCCAAATGGTTTGGTGCAGAACTTTGTATACCTGGGGCGTGAAGAGATTGCTATTTTTGCCGTCGTAATGGCCGTCCGGCTTGACAAGGCCTGCGGGGTTCTTGCCGAAGAGCGTCGCATAAACCGTTACTCCCGCCAGGTAGTGGCCGAGTCCGGCGTCAAGATGGAGTTTATCTCCCATGATATCACCGATGCCGCTGATTCCGGGCACCTTGCCGGCTTGCATTTTCTTGTCCAACTCATACATCACCTCAGGGATGGGGATGATGAAGATTTCAGCGTCGGTCCGGGATCTCAGGCGTTTGACCAGGTGTTCATAATAATCACGGCTGTGAGCGGTAGGTGTCGACGGGTCGTTCACCGTGGTCTTGTCCCAGGCTTCCTGAAACGGTTTGCCCGTCCATAAAAACGGCCAACTTGTGTAGATATAGAATTTTGTATTGTTATTCGCCGGATTCTTGCGGGTGAGCTCGATGACGAGAAGAATCGAATCGATGTCTGTCTGCATCGACGATTGCGGAAAACCTTCGTACGGTCTTTTGTAGAACGGCTGAAGAGTCACAACATCCCACTTGTGTTTCGGCAGCGCGTCGCGGAACTTGCCAAAGTCCGGGCTGATTTCGCGGCCATCGTCCGGGCGCCCCCAGATATTATGAAGCGGCGAACCTGAATTGATGTGTGCGCCGATCGTCAACTTGTTCGAATCCTGCTGGGCAAGCGCAGAGAGGCTGTACAGCCCTGAGTTATGCGAAAAGCTGTTCCCGATCATAAAGGCCGTCTTGGCGTGGCACGGCGTTGCCTGAAAAAAAAGGGCAGCAACCGCCATCGCAGCCGAGATCAAGAAACATCTGCGTGTCAACATAATATTCTCCAATACAAACGCGATTTTCGTACCTGATGGAGCCAGGCAAACCGGTGGGCCTGTACAATCAGGGCGTCAAGCCGATATTTCCCATTTGGGTTGAGCCTGAAACCGTTCCAGGCTTGAACAACACCTTATCCTAGCATTGTGCTCCCGTAGAGTCAAAATACCGAGCCGACGTTCAAGTCCTTCGTATTTCAGTTCTTCGGTTGCTTTTGGCATGGAGAATGTCAGCCGAACATGACCATTGGAACCGCGGTGCGCGGTTGGCGAGAGGGAAACGATCCTGATTCTTGCGGTCGGCGAGAACCTTCGGCGCGATACAGCGACGGAGCGGGCGGGCTTCGCGGTTACATATCTTTCGGCGATAGCGTTCTGATTGGGCCGCCGAGGGCCAATGCGGACCGGCTTGATGCCTTCGGCCTTAAACATCTCGCGGAAGTCTCAGGTGAACTTCGTGTCGGCGTCGTGGATGATTTTACTTTAGCCCACGCACGCAGCCGTCCTTGCTGGAGATGACCAACAGGCCATCCTCGGCGGCCAGCCCGTCCCAGACCGGTGGAGCGTCGAGTTCGATACGCGAGACCTCGCTTCCATCCTGGGCGGATCGGACCTCGAGGATTCCGTCTTTGCGACCCTCGAATGCTTCGGCATTGTCTTCCTGCAATGTCGGCATTCCAGCCAGGATTATCTTGTCGGCCGTCTTGAGCATCGCGTGAGGACGCAAGGTCAAGCCGTGCGACCAAGTCCACTCGGCCTGGGCCTGAGGGTCTTTCGGGTCACGGAAGTCGGCCGTCTTGCCGTCCGTCTTGGGTTGGTTCGGTTCGGCAAAAAACGTGTAGTTCTTGTTACCCTTATCGCCACCACGGCGCACCCCCCAGACCGTGTCGTCATCGAACGAGAGCATAATGCCGTACGGGTTGGCCAATCTCTGGCCCCATGACCCACCCTTGCGATTTGCGATCCAGGAGTAGGCGACTCCGAGCCTTTTGAAATCGCCGTAGCCGAGCACCCAGTGCGATCGGTGGTTCTCGGCGTCATCGAGCAGCGTGGAGGTCGAGAAGAGATGCCAGTCATACGCATCTTGACGATTCAGGTCCCCATCGAACTGTTCGTGGCGCAAGAAGACCGAGTCGCCATCGCCGGTTAGAATTCCGCCCACATTGCCCGCCATCGAGAAAGCGTCGGACAGGTCCGGGTCCAGGAACGTTTTTTCGTCGGTCGCGTTTTGCGTCCACCGGCTTATCATCTTGGGGTCCTGGCCGGTCGTTTTCGTTTCGGCCGTCACAATCACATTATCGCGCCGGTTGATCGAATGCGACTTGATCGCGCCGGTCTTCGGATCGAGTCCCCACAGAATGATGCCTCCATCGATGTAGGTCGAGCGGCCGGCAGCGAAGTAGGCCGTGTCGTTTTGAACGAGCACGGTTCCCGAGACAGGCCAGAGCGATTCGACCTGATCGCGAACGACCGTATACTTCTCTTCCGGCGCGGCGAGGAACTTCCAGGCCAGTCGGCCCGATTTCCCATCGACCGCGTAAACATATCCATCGCACGAGCCGAACAGGACCAGACCGTCACACCAAGTCGGAGGCGAATCGATTCGGCCCTGGGCGCTGAACGTCCAGACGACTTTGCCATCGGACGCATCGAGGGCGACAACCTGCCGGTCGTCGATCTTCGCGACGTAGACCATGCCATCGGCGAGAATCGGGGCGGTGAGCGGACCACCCAGGTCGGTCTCCCACGCCTCGGACAGTTCGCCGGGCAGCTTCGCGTCGGACAAACCAGATCGCTTGCTATTGCCGCGAAGTGTCGGCCATGCGGCCTTCGTCGCTTTATTCTTCACGCCATAAGCCGGACCCTTTACGAGCCGGTCATCGTCGGGGAGGTTCTCGTAAACGACGTCTTCTTCGCTGGCCGAGATCGCCCAGAAGCCGCGAAGCTTCGCTTCCATGAAGCAGCCGCACGCATGAGACGGAGCGTACATCAGGCCGTTGGCCGGCATGATCCCATACTGACAGGTGCCGCGAATCCAGTTGTGCCGCGAGTGGACGCCCTTCTCCGTATCGTAAAACTCGATCCCCCGATACCCCTCCAGCAGATAACGCTCCGTCGCCTTCTGGCGGTAGCAGCGATGGTGATGTCCGACCGTCCGCAGGTCCGTCGTCTTGATGGTTGTTTCCTCGACTTCTCCCGTTCGCGGATCAAGACCTTGCGCGAACTCGGGACCAAACCATACAAGGCCGTCTTGAACCAACACGTCAAGAGGTGAGCGGAATCCGGCAGATCGACCTGAACTCCAGAGCTTCTCGCCCGTCTCGATATCGAACGCGTTGAACCCCTTGCCGTCGGCGAGGAGTACTTCTCCATCGGTCACGACGAGGCAGGAGCCGATGGCGCCACTGGCGGCGCGACCCGGCTGCTCGGCGGTCCACTTCGTTTCACCCGTCTTCAGATCGAGGCAGAAAAGCTCTTTCTCATTCTGCACGAATACGCGGTCGTTCTTATCCGCCGAGAGCGTTAGCGAGGCGATGAAGCCCGTCTTGCCGAGCGATTTTTTCCAGAGCGGTTTTCCCGTATCCGTATCAAACGCGGCAACTGCCTCGACTTCATTGGCCGGCTCCTGCTCGCCACGTCGCTTGGCCACAAGGCTCCGCGCGACACTCGTCGGATCGCCCAAGACCGTCAGCAGCACGCCGTCTTCATGGATGATCTCTTCCGCCTGCTCGGTGTTTTTCAGAGTATGAATGACTTCGCCCGTCGCCGCATCGAGAACCTCAATCGGCTGGTCGAAGCCCGGTTTGGCGAAGACACACGACTTGCCCTTGGGCGTTTTGTCGGCCACCAGCAGTCGCGGGAGATGGACCGGCCCGTTTCGGAACCCGTGCGACTGGCTGTGTCAGATGGTGTACGGCTTCTTCCAGAGGAGCGTTCCGCTGTAGGCATCGCGAGCGACGAGCGACCATCGCCCGGGGATCGACATGTTGGCGGAAGGCCCATCGTCCATGATATAGAAGATTCGGCCGTCGTTGGTCACGACGCTCGAAATGCTGGCGAGCTTGTGGTGGTTTCGCGACCAGAGCGGTTCGGCAAGCCACTGCATCTTGCGCGGCGGACCGACAAGTTTATCACGCGAGACGGCGTTGCCCGACGCGTCCTTGAGGTAATGCGTCCAATCGTCGATCTTGCCGTCAAGCGTATCGGGCTTGCCGCCACCGAGCGTGGCTTTTCCGGTTGCATTTGTCGCGACCCATTTGCCACCGGGGCAAAGTACGCGTGCGATCTCTTCGTCGATCGTTGCTCCCTTTTTAACGACGAGAAGTCGCACGACGTTATTCACGTAGGGCAGCGTCTTGCCGTCCCAAAGCCGAACGGTCGCCTTGCCGGTGAGTCCCTTTTCGCCCAGCATCGCCCGGGCGGCCGCGACTCTTGCCGGGTCGGTTTCGAGCCCTTCGACAATCAGCGGCGTGTCGGTCTCGGCCAGTGCGGCAACCAGCTCCCCATCGCCCGCCCCGAGAACAACAGCCAACCCACCCGGGTTGCCAGCCGCCTGAAGCACGCCCGCCGCCTGGCTCGCGGCATCGGCGTAAGTCATTTGTGTGAATCCAAGCATGGCCAGTGCGATCAGCGTGGCAAGTAGGCAAGTACGCTTCATCGTGGAATTCCTTTGTCTGATATTTCCCATTTACGCGAACCTGGACCTTCGCCAAGTATCGACCCATTGCGATTATACACTGCCCACCCTCCTCGCGACACCGTTCTCCAGCCTTCCGCAACGGTCCTATCGAAGACCTACACGCCGGGAAATCATCAGAACTCTTGTCGAACCCCGAGTTGAGCCGGATCACCGACGACGAGATGAAGACGCTGATGGTCAGCCGAGTCATTCTCCTTCTTTCCAGCAGGCTAAGCCCTACGCTTGGTGATCGAGTGGAGATTCTGTTGGCATCGTCGGATCAATCACACCTTATCTCAAACGCTTGTTTCACAAAGTCAATCGTCGAACTTCTCTTCCCTCCACCGATTCGAGGCCAAGCGGAAATGCTTGGTCGCTCTCGGGTGATCTTCACAAATCGCTCATTGATCTGCTGATCTCCTCCTGCCGCTCAGTTTCTCAGCTACCCGAAAGAAACTCATCAGGCAAGTACGGTGTCCCGCCGAACTCAACAACGTCACCGACGACCAGCTTCCGGCGTCTTCTCGTTTCCACCTCACCGTTGACCTGAACTTTACCACTTTGGATGAACAGCTTCGCCTGCCCACCGGTGTCGGCAATGCCACTGAGCTTCAAGAACTGATTGAGCGGCAGGGTAACGCGTTCGGGAACGGGATCTGTAGGCACGGTTCGACTACTCCGATGATTCATTCTGCGGTTTCAGCACGCGGGCTCACGGCTTCATCGCCGCACCTTCAATCCAATCTTTGTGCAATACTCGGCCACGACCTTGCTCTGATCGTCCGGGGCTCGGTCGGTCGAGCGGCGACCCCCGAGAAAGACATGCTGGCCCGCCTTCAGCTCGGCGAGCTTCAGCTTGATCGCATCGAGTCCCTTGACCGCTGTCTGGGCGATTTCTCTTTCGTTTTTCAGCCGGTTCGTTCCGACCATCAGCGAAAAGTAAGTATCTCCATCCTGCTGCCAGATGCATAGTTCCCAGCCCTTCAT
>JABMRP010000652.1 GCA_013202535.1 Planctomycetota bacterium | reverse complement strand
TCCAGTCGAACGGATGACGCTTTGGGCGGCAGTGCGGCCAGGGATGGAAAGAGACCGACCCAATCGTGAGGGTCGTTCCAGACGCTTCCCTTGGGGATATGGTTCACATAGGTTACTTCCCACTGATTGGGCTGTAACTCCCCCAAGGACTCCTGAGCCAGAAACTGCCGAAAGGCCGCCAATGCCCTTTGGAAGTCGGGTTCTACCTGCTCAAAACTCGGATAGGGCTTCCCCTCATGTCCCAGCCAGTTGTAGTGCAACCGTCCATTCTGCACCTGAATCATTCGGTCGTTGCTGCCGTTGCGGATTTGCAGGCGAGACTCGGGAGATTGGGATAACTTCAATTTCAGCCCGGCAGCGAGCCAACCCTTCCCCTCCCCGAATCGCTCGAACTCCGGCTCCAAGCTGGGCATATCACTGACATCGGGCCAATCGCCATCCAACCGTTTCCAGAAGGCTCCCAGATGAGCATTGCCGAACTTTGGCAACGGGTCGAATTGGACCCCCAGAACCGTTTCCACTACAGGAGGATTGCGGAACTTGGGAAGATGCTGGGAAGACATCGTGTCGAGAAGCTCCTTCTTGGCTGACATTGAAAACCCTGCTGACACCCCCCGATCAGGGATGATACGGTCAACATCTCCCGGCGCCAAGGGCATCTGGGAAATTGGAGTCCGGGCAACACCTCAATTATACCATTCGTATCGAGATGGGCCAGAAGTCCCCTTCTCACACAATCCGATACCCCCATAGATGTTCGTACAACGCGTTGCACTGGTCAAGTAGCGGGGCGAATCGTTCGGGGAGATGGTCGTTCTTGGGTCGGTACGGAGCGAAGCCGGTCGATTGGGTGACGTTGGTGTACCAGTACTTGTGCCAGGCGCCGTCGGTCTCCCGGCCGCCCAGCGGCCAACTGAGCATCGCTTCGGTAAACTCCACGCCCACCGCCTCGCAGAGCAGCGCGAGCAATCGCCGCGGGTCTTGCAGCACGTCGCGGGCGTCGATCACCGGCGGCGTGGCGCCGCGCGTTTTGCGAATCCACTCGAACACACGTATTTGTTGCGGCAAGCCCGTGTCTTCCAGCCGTGGCTCGGGCACGAAAGGCAAGAGCGAGGTGAGCATCTCGCGGGGCTGCCGGATGAGGAAGCAACTGGTGACGTGGTCCATCCAGTCCAGCTCGATGTGCGACAGCATGTGATGGGCCATGTGTTTCTGGTAGAAAACCCGAACGTCCGGCTCCAGCGGGCCGTCCAGCGGCTCGACCGCCTTGCGCCAGTCGGTCGGATGATGGGCCAGCGCCTCGTCGCGGCCCGGGTGATCGAGGCCCGTATACTTCAGATAGTGTGCATACAGCGGTTCGTCGCACACGACCGTATCGGACCGGTTGCCCCAGGCTCGCATCATCGCGGTGGAGATGTTTCGCGGACCCGACCACATGGCAATGCGCGTGATATCTTCGGTCGTCGATTGCTCGGTTGTCTTGCTCGGGGTTGTCGTGTTCTCGGTCATCGCACTTCGGGGCGGGGTCGATAGGGAGTGTCTGCCGTCTCGGGTGCCATTATACGCGCACTGCGGTCGCGGCTCGCGGCAAACCCATCAACGCCCGAAGGAGCGGGTCATAGTGGCCCCGTGGACACTTTCTTCGCCCGCCTACTCCGCCGCGGAGTATTCGCAAGCGCCGATATCCACCACGTCCTTGTGGATTCGCCGGTGACCCTGGGCGTCGCGGGCGTCTTTCATCCAAGGCTCGTTCCGCCCGGCGTCGATACAGGGCGAGTCGCTGCGCAAGCGAAAGTCGGTGGCCGAGAAGAAATGGGGGTCGTCGGTGTGCGAATTGTGCAGACCGATGTTCGCGCTTTCCCGCACAAACGGCCCTTTCTCATTGCCGTAGAGGATCAGGTTGGCCGGGTCGTCACCGCCTCCGCCCATGTCGTAGGCGTAGAGCCCGGCGCCGTCGTTGTACGCCACGGTGCAGTTCTTCGCGCTGCCGCCGTGGTGGAAGACGATCCCATGGCCGGAGTTACGGACGATGATGCAATTGCGGACCGCCGCGGCGGTGCTCTCCCGGGCGGTAATCCGCACGCCCTCCTGAAAACGGACGATCGCCAATCCGTCGATGATCGCCGAGTGGCCGGCCAACTCGATGCACCGGGCGACGCCCCGATTTCCACCGTCGAGAACAGTGTGTCGCGCGCCCCGCTGGCTCCGCACGATGACGTTTCGGCGGACGACAATCGGCCGGGTGACCTGATAGGTCCCGGGACCGACTACGATCTGATCGCCGTCGGAGGCGACGTCCAGCACACTTTCGAGATCGGCCGCCGCGGTCCGCCAACTCGTAAACGGGGATTCCGGCGTGCCTTCGGGGGAAACATATCGCGTTTCTCCCGCCGCGACAATCGCCGCAAACGCCAGAATCGTGGCCACGCATGACGTCCTGAACATCGCAATCCTCCCGGCACCACAGCGCCGTTTCGCTGTCAGCACCTTAGGTGCGTCGCGCAAACGAGTAACCGCAAGCCCGGCGGTGCGCACGCCGCCATTGTCTACGACGCTTCGGGAGCAAGGAGAGTTCCACGAGATTCCACCGCTGGCGAGTTGAAAAACGGTTGGCGCTGGTCCACAATGGTCC
>JABMRP010000651.1 GCA_013202535.1 Planctomycetota bacterium | reverse complement strand
GATCGGCTTGGATAAATCACGCATGAAGTTGACAACCCCGAACCGGTGTGGGTAGGCTTGGTGTTCGATACAGCGTCGGAAACCATGGGTCGGAAACCATGGGCCGGAAACCAACGATTGTTACTTGTGAAGCGGCTTCCATGCAACCCCTTTGCCTTTGCTCGCTGTCGATTGCGCTGGTTTGCAGCACGGCTGTGGCCTCGGCGCCGGCATCCGGCGCGGCGGAGCTGCTGGCTCGCTGGGACCGGGCCAACCGGCTGGCCCCCGCGCTGACGGCAACACCCGACGAGGCCGATTGGCTCGAGGGCATCCGAAAGAAGCTGACCGACGGCGGTGCGTTGGACGCCGAGGAGACCGCCCGGCTTCGATCGCGCGTCGACCAGCGCGAGACGGCGGCCGTTCGGTCGATGTCGGCCGAGTATCGTCATCGCGTCTTTCGCGTGTTTGGCCGAAACGGGATGGAAGCCAGCCGGCGCCGCCGGGCATGGAATGAGGTGTATGCATCATGGCTGGCGGCCGGTGGTCTATCGCACGAGCAACCCAAGCTGCTCGACTGGCTCGAATCGGCCACGCCCTACGGCACCGCGGACGAAGCATGGCCGATGCCCGATCGCCCCCGATTCGCCGGTACGGTGGAGTCTTCCCCTGGTGACGGCCCGCGGGTCGAGGTCAACGCAAGTGAACTGGCGGCGAGGATCGTCGGCTGGAACGTGAAGTTGCGTGAGCTGGAGTCGCGACTATACCGCCGGAAAACTTGGACGGTCGGGTGCATTGAGCCGCTGGTCGCCGAACTCAAGGCCTCGCTTGTCTGGCGCGACGATCTGGCCCTGATGCGCGCGGTGCTCATGGACTCCGGGCGATCCACCTTTGTCGACCTGGAATCTCCCTGGTTTGCCGTCGCCACGTTGCGCCTGAAGATCGAGGAGATTCGGGGCCAGGCCACGGCGCCCGGGTATTCCGGAAGCCAAGCTCAGCGCCTCGCCGAGTTGGACCATCTGGCCAGACTTTCCGCGGCGGTCGCCTCGTTGCGTTCGAAGGTTCGCTAGTCGCCCGCTGAGGAAATGCGACCACCGGTGAGCGGAACCTTACTCAGCCGACTCTCCATAGAGTGACACCGCCGCAAAGCAGACGGCCCCCAAGGCCACTCCGGCCAGATCCTGAAACCAGTCCGCCCACTCGGGGGTGCGACCTGAAACAAACCCCTGCAGCAGTTCCGTCCCCGCGGCATACATGCACAGCGACAGGATCACGACCCAACTCCGCACCGGCGGGCGACTCGCAAAGGCCAAGGTCGCCAGTATCCAGAAGCTCAGCAAATGGGCAACCGGGCTTGCCACCGCCAACAGGGAGTCCAGAAAGCCCGTCGGATCGCTCGATGCCGGGTCCCGCGTTAAGAGCAGCACCGTCAAAACGGCCAGATACACGGCGAAAACGGTCCTCAGCAGCCGGTTACGAAACGTGCGGCGGTGTGACGGCGAAGGGCCTGATGCGTCTGCTTCGAACTGACTCGGGTGGTTCATGGGGCTTCCGGGAGGGATCGGGGGTGTCATTTCACGTATGCGCGATGACTACTCAGTCGAGCGAATCAAACATTCACGACGGGTTGACGGATGTTCGGAAGACCTCGGCGAGCACTTCGATGAATTCGGCAAGTTGAAACTCCTCACGGAAGAGCGTGTGCTCTCTTAACCGTAGCAGGCCAATATCTGTTAGATTGGAAAAGCACTCGCGCACGATCTCGCGAGCCTTCCCCGTCTGCTTATTGGCACCATACCGTTGCCCCAACTCCATCGTCCGTTGGTACTCGTTCTCGATCATCATACCCACGATGTGATACAGATCCAGCGCGTGGTGCCGCCCCAAGTCCTTCCGGTCGTCCTCCTTTCGGTCGCAAAAGGCGAACAGTTTCATCATCATGTATGGGAATGGGTGAGGAATGAACACCTTGGCCTTCGCCACATCCCCAGATGATCGCATCCCGGAAATCGTCGCCTCGAACGGTTCCTCATCAATATGCACCGCCTCCTCGACGGCATGAGCGTGAAGCCTGATGGTGCCTCTCGGCCGCACGCGAGGGGCTCTAACGTGTAGCTTCTGACGGCTCACCCCCAACGGACCCACAAGCAAATCGAGCTTAATTTCCTGCGGAACACCACGAACGAGGGTCTCCTTCTTCCACTGCATGTACTTGGCTTCGTCAACCACCTCGTAACCCAAATGATCGATCACTTCAGCCAGGAGTTTCATCCTTTCAAGATCCACGAGTATGTCCACCGGGATGAATAGATCGAGATCGTTCGTGGCCCGTGGCTGGGGTAGATAGTCAAGGAGCGTCCGTTCCCCGCTCTGCTCGACTTGCTCCCGCTTGAGATACAACCCGAACCCACCACCAATCGTCAAGGGCAAGTCGTGCTTCCGCAGCTCGCTCAATAGATCAAGCAGATGCATGCGCAGCGGGTCCAGCAGGCTCATCGTCAGCCTTTCATGTCAGAGGCGCACGCAAGATCAGACGGCGCACCTGTTCTGCGGTCTGCATTTCGCGTTTGTCGCCCTGGGTCAACTCCAGATACACTTGGATCGGTGATGCCGAGAGGCGATCGCGTGCGTCAAAGTAGGGGAAGTCATCCTCGGTTTCAATGAGTTCCAGATTGGCAAACCGGGTGGTCTCCTGGATCTCTTCACCGAGGGCCTCCCTCGCTTGAGCCACGCTGCTGCAATAGAATGTCAGTTTCTTCTCTCGGGCCATCGTCGCATAGTGTCCTGTTGAACTGCTCCCTGTAAGCACTGCCCGTTGAGCACTATCCCTCTGCCAGGCAAGCAGTCGATTGACCATTTCATCCGGGAGCAGGGGAGATTTGCCCACAAAGCGTGCCCTCTCGTTGGGTGGCTCATAGTTGGCGGCCAGTTGCTCAAGAAGTTTTTCCGGTTGCAGGAGGCGGTAGCTTCGCGATCGACTTTTTCTTTCTCGAAAACGCTCGATGATCAGGTCGTTGTCAAGAACGCCGCACACTTTGGAAACGGTTGCCATGGTGATGCTACCACCTCTGCCGTCGATTTCCTCCCTGAGGTCTCGCAGTGAGCGATACTTCGGCACGAGTAGGAAAACTCGGGCGGCAATCGCGCTGTTGCGGCGATATACATTCTTGATGGTGCCCCTACGGGGATACTTGTTCGGCTCGCCCGAACGAAACACCAGGAGTTCATCGGGGATGGTGATCACGCCATTGCCACAGAGATCCAGTGCGCTGATTCCACGCGCTTCCAGCGACAGGAGCCACCGCTTCGACAGATACGGCACGATCAGCAGCGGGTTTCGATCAAAGTCTTCAGCGGCGCGACGGGCTTCATGGGCAGCGTATTCGATCGCTTTAGGGTAAGAGAGGCTTTTGCACGCCACGGCGAACTTGAAGGTCCTGTTCTTCCAACCAAGCGTTAATAGGCCATCCACTCTAGCCTGATCCGGCTGTGCATTGGACCGCACCTCCGTCTCTGCCTCCACCACTTCCAGCGGGGGGGGGCAGATTTTCCCGGCGGCCAGCATGGCAAGCATATCAGCTTCGGAGATTGTTTTCTTGAATTCGGTCATTTTCCTGCGTGGGAAAACCGTGTTTTCTAGGAAAAACAGGTGGTGCAAAACGTTTTGACACGCCACAGAGCGACATCGTTCGGCATTATTTCCCGTTATTCGTCGTTTTCCCATTCAGGAAAGTATAAGGAATGGGAAAATATCGGCTCGCAGCGTACGGTCTGAGTCAGTTCCCGTCCAAGGCACACAACATAACACATTACCAGAAAACACGTTACGCGGTAAAGCCAGCCGCGATCTTTGCCGGTCACCTCGATCGGCCGCTGCTTTGCCGAAAAGTGGTCTGTCCCAATCCTGTTCGCAGGGAGTTGACGACGGAATCTCTCCAGAAAGCCCAGCCAAGTTGTCACAAAACGACGAAGGTGCGGGTTGGCTCAAGCGAGCGAGGCGGCGATTCGGAGGATGGCATCGAGGCTCTTTTCGACGTCGCTCTCGTCGGTCGCCCAGCAGGAGACGCTGATGCGCATGGCGGTGCGGCCTTGCCAGTGCGTGCGCCCACACCAGGCCGTGCCGTCGGCTTGGATCGCCTCGATGACTCGTTCGGTGGTCCGCGCGTCCCCGAAGGAGACCAGCACCTGATTAAGCACCACGTCG
>JABMRP010000650.1 GCA_013202535.1 Planctomycetota bacterium | reverse complement strand
GCAAGATGCCCGTGCAAGATGCCCGTGCAAGATGCCCGTGCAAGATGCCCGTGCAAGATGCCCGTGCAAGATGCCCGTGCAAGATGCCCGTGCAAGATGATCGCCCCGGTGCTCGAAGAATTGGCCCGTGAAAACCCTGGGGCCAGAATCGTGAAGGTGAATGTCGATCACAGTCCGCGGTTGGCCGCTCGCTACGGTATCAGTTCGATCCCGAGCCTCAAGGCTTTCAAGGACGGCCAAGTCGTCGGCGAGCATGTCGGAATGGCAAGCAAGGCCCGTCTCGAGGCTCTGCTTGGAGAATAGCGCGTCGGAACAGAAAAGAGCGTCTCAGACCCGGCCATCCCCATGCCGTGGGATGGTCGGGCCTATTCTAATAACCATGGCTTATCAGATGACGAGGGAACGAACCATGAAAAGAACGCTGATCGCCGCAGTAGCCTTGCCGTTGATCACAGTGGGTATGGTCCAAGCGCAACCGCCGCAAGTTGCGGAGGCAAAACAGACCGTGCCGGG
This sequence comes from Planctomycetota bacterium, assembly GCA_013202535.1. GTDB lineage: Bacteria > Planctomycetota > Planctomycetia > Pirellulales > Thermoguttaceae > JABMRP01. The sequence goes on along the minus strand of JABMRP010000650.1, from coordinate 4,058 downwards.
CCTGTACGTGACCGCTGAGGAAGCCTACGAGAAATGGAAGGCCGACCCCGAGAACGTCAAGATCATCGATGTCCGCACCCCCGAGGAATACGTCTTCGTGGGCCATCCGGCCATGGCTTGGAACGTGCCGTTGAAGTTCTTGGCTTACGAATGGGACGCCGAAAAGAAGACATCCGTCATGAAGTTGAACTCGGGCTTCGCTGCCCGGGTGAGAGAAATCGTCAAGCCGACGGATACGATCTTGGTCACATGCCGTTCGGGACAACGGAGCGGACCTGCCGTCAACATTCTGGCGGAAGCAGGGTTCAAAAAACTCTACAATGTTATCGACGGCGTGGAGGGGGACAAGGTGAAAGATCCGGAAAACATCTTCCACGGCAAGAGGATGAAGAACGGCTGGAAGAACGCGGGCCTGCCATGGACGTATGATCTGGACCCGAAGCGGATGTATCTGGAAGCGGAAGAGTAGAAGATTCACTCGACAAGGATGCTTCTTGCATCCGGTAACCGACTTCGAGGAGGTTCCCGCCTGCATTGTCTCGTGTTTCCCGCCGCCGAGGATTGTCGCCACGGCATCGGACACGTTGCCAAAGAATCCCCGCCGCTCGTTGCCCGACATCAGATGGGCGGTTACTTCGCAAGATCCGGTCCGTGTCACTCGTTCCGCTTGAGTTTCACCAGCTTCAACACGCTGGCCGGCGGCAGGGGCGGTTGACGGGGACGGTCGTGGTGGGCCGGGAGGGTCTCCCAGCGGAGTATGTACTTTGTATCGGGATCGTTCGGCCCGCCCAGGTCACCGGCGAGTTTCACGGAGATGCCCTCGAAGGCGATTGTCGGGCGGCTCAATTCCTTGGGACGCGACGACGGCTGTGCAACGGTCCGATCGACCGGCCGAAGTGTGGCTTCATCCAACACAATCCGGCCCGAGCCGTAGTCGCGATGGCGATACGTAACGAGAAATAGATCGGGTTCGACTTTCAGCAGCCGGCCGACCGAAATCCCGATAAACGGCATCGCGCCGCCTCCGGAGAAGGCGATCTCCTTCTCCCAGGTCGTGATCGGATGGCCGTTCCACTGGCCGTCTTCGAACCGCGACACATAGATTTGCATGTGCCCGTTGTCGTCGCTTTTGTGATACGCGATGACCGGCCGGTTTTGCGAGTCGAAAGCCAGCTTCTGGCAGCCGTTGATGATGCCGCCGCCGGAGGGGACCGGATCGACGCACAACTCCGACTGCTCCAGCAGCAGCGGCAGGGCGACCGATTTGCCGCCGGCCGTTTCCCAGTTTTTCATGTCCCGGCTTCGGGCGTACGACAGATGGTGGTTGGTCGCACAGTCGGGCGTATCGCGCCAGACCCAAACGACGTGGAACAGCCCGTCCGGGCCGCGCGTCGGGCCGTTGGGATAGGCGTTGCGCTTGCCCTGGCCCTCGAACAGCGGCGCGTCGAAGAACCGGGTCCACGTCTTGGTGGCCACGTCGTAGCCGTTGTAAAAACGCCGGCCGTTGCCGCTGCCGCCGGAGCGGTAAGTGAACAGCAGACGGCCGTCCGCGTCGTTGAGAAATCGCGGATACGTGCATCGCTGTTCTTCCTGGCCGGTCATCGACAGCCGCTCCAAGGTCGCGATATCGTCGGGCTCCCGGGTGCGGAAGTAGATCAACGGCACGCAATGCATGTTGCCCGAGAGGTGTAAGTGGCCCGTGGAGTCGACGGCCATGGTGATGTAGTTGTGGCTGTCCCAGCCGATCTTGCTGGGAAGCTCGACCTTCTGCCACTGGCGCTCTTCGAGCCCTCGCCGGGCGACGATCATCCGGTGGTCGGCGTTGTAGTAGGCCGCGTATTGCTGGTCGCCGTGCGTCAACAGGCAGAACCCCACCGGAAACCACGACGGCACCGTGTCGATCTCGATGGTCTCGGCAACGCGATACTCGGCGGCGGCGAGTTCAGAGGTGCCGCAGGCAATCGAGGCTGACGAGACGGCAACGTACAGAAACGTCCGCAACGGATTTTCCATGGTACTTCTCTTTTGGTCGTAGGTCGTTGGGCAATTCGGATTCTGCCAGATGTTACCACGGCCGGGGGCGGATTGCCAGTTGTTGCCGGGGATTTGCACAGTGCGGTGAATGGCGGTATCGTATAGTAGCCATCTCGCTCCGCGAGATGCCGCCTTTAGAGCGTTGCCCCATCGAAGGCTACATCTCGCGGAGCGAGATGGCTACTATACGAAACCCCGTCCCCAGGAGACAAGCCATGAAAACGCCCCTTTTCCTTCTCGCGGTCCCGGCCGTCTTGTGCATTGCCCAGTTGACGATGATACCGCCGTCGGCTCATGCGGCCCAACTCGAAGCGGGCGTGGCGGTCGTCGACGTGACGCCTCCGCTGGGTTACCGCATCAGCGGCTACTTTCACCAGCGGCTGGGCTCGGGGACCCACGACCCGCTGCTGGCCAAGGCGATCGTCTTCCGTCAGGGCGACCAGCGGGCGGCGCTCGTGTTGTGCGACGTGATCGGCATCTCGCCGGACCTCTCGGCCGAGGCCCGGCGGATGATCCAGCAGAAGACCGGTATTCCGGCTTCTTGCGTTCTCGTGGCCGCCACGCATACGCACACCGGGCCGCTCTACTGCGGTGCGCTGCGCCGCCATCTGCACGATCGGGCCGTGGCCGAGACGGGGACCGACGCGGCGGAGAAGGTCGACTACCCCGAGCGGCTTGCCAGGGGAATCGCCCAGGCCGTGGAAGACGCGGCCGCGGCGGCCCGGCCGGTGAAGTTGCAGACGGGCGTTGCCCAGCAACAGGGGCTCTCGTTCAACCGGCGGTTTCATCTGAAGACCGGTCCGCCGGTTCGTTTCAATCCGGGCAAGCTCAACCCGAATATCATTCGCCCGGCCGGTCCGATCGATCCGGACGTCGGCCTGCTGCTGCTTCGCGATGCGGCGGACAACCGGGCGTTGGCGTCGCTGTCCGTCTTCGCGCTGCATTTGGACACCGTCGGCGGCACCGAGTACAGCGCCGACTACCCGTTCTATCTGCAAGAGTCGCTCCGCGAGGCGCTGGGCGAGCGGTTCGTTTCGATCTTCGCCAACGGCACGTGCGGCGACATCAACCACGTCGACGTTTCGCACAATCGTCCGCAGAAGGGACATGAGGAAGCCCGGCGTATCGGCGAAACCTTGGCGGCCACGGTGAAGACGAAGCTGCCCGAGTTGACCGACGTGGCGCGGCCGATGCTGGGTGTGCGCACCGCGGTGATCGACGTTCCGCTGAAACAGCCCGGGGCGGACGAGTTGGCCTGGGCACGCGAAACGATGAAGCAGGTCGACTCGCGTCAGGTGGCGTTTCTCGATCGGGTCAAGGCCTACAACATCACCTCGCTTGCGGCGATGGGCAAGGACACGCTGCCGATGACCGTGCAAGTCTTCCGCCTCGGTCCAGAAGTGGCGATCGTGGCCCTGCCGGGCGAGGTGTTTGTCGATCTGGGCCTGGCGATCAAACGGGCGTCGCCGTTTCCCGTCACCATGGTCGTCGAGCTGGCCCACGACGCCCCCGGGTATATCCCCACAAAGAAGGCCTTCGCCGAAGGCAGCTACGAGACAATCAACAGCCGCATCCGCCCCGGCGGCGGCGAGATGCTCGTCGAGACGGCCGTGCGGCTGTTGAAGGGACTCGCGGCGGAGTGATTGTAGCTGAACTCACAAGAGTTCAGAGGAACCAGAGAAAGAGTCGGTACCTCCCACGTCGGCAACTGACAACCCCGGAGGGCAGAATCCATGCGGCACGATCGTCGGGACGACCCCGTCACTCGATTGCAGGCACGGCGCACGGTGGCGAATTCTCTCCTTGCCGCCACACTCTTGATGTTCGGGGCCATTGCCGGCTGCACGAATCCGGCGGAAGAACGGCTCGTCGGCACCTGGTATGGCTTTGTCGTACCGAGCCCGGAAGATGAATCCGAGGCCGACCCGGACGCCGAGCGGTGGCCGGATTGGATCCTGGAATTTCGCGATGTCGAGCGGGTCACCGTCCGCAAGTGGAGAGTGAAGGGGTACACTGCCGAGTTC
>JABMRP010000649.1 GCA_013202535.1 Planctomycetota bacterium | reverse complement strand
CCATGGGCATGGCCAGCGCGGCGGCCTGCTGTTCTTCGCCCTGCAAGAGCCGCTCGAAGTTGAGGTGGCCGCCCGCCGCCTCGTTGGGCGACATTTGGGCAAGGAACGCCTCGCACTGGTCCCACAAGAAGGCGGCCTGGACCAGATCGCCCCGTTCGGCCTGTAGGGGTTTGTTGGCGACGAGGACCGCAGCCGCATCGATGAGAAAGATCTCGCGAAGCCGCTGCATCGCCGGATCGGCCTGGGCGACGATCATTTCCTTGGTAAAGGGCTCGCTCTTGGACAGATCGAGCACGGTGCGTCGGAGTGTCTCGATCTCCTCGGGTCGAGCCTGGCGGATCTGCTGTTGGGCCAGCGTGGAAGCTTTGGCGGCGAATTGGCCCAGATATCGCTTCACCCGCGGGTCCAACTCCGCGGTGATGATGTCTTTCAGGGCCGTTACGGCCGGCGGACCGAGTTGCGGACCGAGCTGCATTGCCTCTTGGACCGCGCGAACCCGGCCCTGGGGATCACGACGCGCGCGCCGAAACGCGGCCACGACCCGGCTCACCTGCCGCTGTTGGTCGATCGTCAGTTTAGGGGGCGCCGACGAGGGGTTCGGCAGTGGTACATCCTGGGCAGACGCCACGCAAAGCAGACTGCCGATACTCCATGCGACGACAACGCACACCGCTACGATCTTTTTCATCCCGCGCTTCTCTCCGGTCCGTGTTCCAACGAATCCCCCGTTTGCCTGGATTCATCGTAGCACACCGATGACCGGCTGAAAAGACAAACGGGACGGCAGCCAATCGGCTGCCGTCCCGCATGGGGAAAGCGTGGTTTGCGTGGCGGGCTACCACGGCATGGGCCAGCGGTCGGGCGCTAATATCCGATCAGGCCGCGGATCCCTGATGCCGTCCTGACAGCCCGGTCGATCTTGTCCAGCGGAGTCTGGCCGGAGGGGTAGCCGTACCCGCCAGTCGATCTCGTGGCCCCGCCGGTTGTGCGGGTCGGCCGGACGGAAGCGATGCGTACGGCATCGGCCTTGACCCAGCCTTTTTGAGAGGGATCGCCGTCGATGGCCGTCACTCCCAGGAAGCTCCCGTTGATGGCCGTAATGGTCAATACCTGGTCGGCCCGGATCGGGGTGGCCGCCTTGCCGTTGACGTAGAGACTCGACGTTCGCTTGGCGGGCAACTGAAGCTGCTGGCCGCTGGCCTTATAGTCTTCCAGGGATTTGGTGTAATTACCCGTGGCCGCGTAAGCTTGGGCCCGCTTGATGTAGACACTCCGATCACCGGGGTTCTGGGCCATCGCCTCGGTGTAGGCGACGACGGCTTCCTGGTACTTGCCGGTACGGTAGTACTGTTCGGCCAGTTCCATCTTGACGGTGAATACCGGCGGCTCGCCGAGTCCGGGCGCAGCTCCGATACGGCCCGTCGTCGCTGGGACGATCGGTTCGCCGGGTGGCGATGAGACTTTGCACAGCGTGATGTTGTAGTCCAGTTCCTCGGACTTGAGCTTGGGTGTCTGCGTGGCATCGTGGTTCTTGATCACGTGGGAACTCGTTTTCTTTGCCGTGTACGCGAACAACTCAAGTAAGTTGACTTCGCCGTCGTTATTGCCCTGGGCCGTGCGGTCGGCCTCGCCGGCCAGCCCCTGGATCACGAAGTGCATGAACACGCCCTGCTTGAACTCCTGGTCCTCATACGACTTCTGTCCACCGGCACAACTGGACAACTGGCAGATACCCTTGGGGGGATCGAAATCCGCCAGCGAGCGGGCAAAGTTGGCGACGCTCTTTGAATCATCCAGACTTCGGGCCGGAAGATTGCGGCAGGCGTCGACCAACAACACTTTCTGGCTGGCCTTGCACGCTTCCATGCGGTCGTAGACCCACTGGAGTCGAACCATGGTGTCCGCGGGCTTCTCCAGGTGGGCATCGAACGGACAGAGGTAATCGGTCCCGTCGAGTTGGACGCCGTGACCGCTGAAGGCCACGATCAGAAGGTCGCCGTCCTTCACCAGTTCCAGAACCAGCTTCAACTTCGTCTCGATGTTCCGCCTCGACGGACGCATACCGTTCCGTGTGGCCGGTTCGTTGGTCAGCGCGTAGATATTGTCTTCGGAGAATCCCGCCCGCTGCAACGTCTTCGCCAGCGCGTCGACGTCTTTGCTG
>JABMRP010000648.1 GCA_013202535.1 Planctomycetota bacterium | reverse complement strand
GACCAGCCGCCAGGCTTATATATTTGCCCTTCCCGACATCTACAGGGTCAGCAAGAATCCCCAGGTGCTGAAGATGATGGAACACATTGGACGAAACATCATTGCAGCGCGCCAGGATGCCAGGAGCGGCCTTTTTGTCGTTGAAGCGGACCGCACTAATGACATTGCGGAACCGATCAAGGGCGTAAAACCGAAATTTACCACTGTAAGAGAGTCGGTGCGAGCGAAAACCCAGGGGATCGAACTGGATTACGACAGGCCGAAGGTGGTTATCCTTGATGTTACCGAACCCCTTGCCCTGCTTACGATCTACGCGTGCAGAACCGGTCAGTTCGACAAGATCCCGATGGTGTTGAATCCGGGCGGACCAAGCGGGATGATTAACCACCAGCTTGAGATATGGTTCGACCGGGCAAAGATGAAGAAGTTCTATGCCGATAACCCGAAGCGATTGTTGGGGAACACCATAACAGAGAAGTGGTATACATCGCAATTGCTGCAGGTCGACGTGGTGCCGCTTAAGGGAACCGTTCGACTGCCGGCCAACAGTATCCCCCTTCGCGCCACGGTCAAGAGCGCGGGCCCCGATCCGGCTGGCGGGGATTACGCCGTGCGATGGAAACTGCTCGAAGGCGATGGGCAAGCGGAATTCAGCAAACCCGACAAGCTCGACACGTGGGCCGGTTTCGACCGGCCCGGCACCTATGCGATCGAGGTTACCGTAACCGGCGATGGCCGAATGGGGTCTGCCGGAATCATCGTCGAAGTCCTCGGATCAGCGGACGCGGATGCCCCCCCCTTTGGCGAATGGATTGCCGGGTACGCCTCTATTGATGCCGACAAACGAGGCCCGGCCGACGATCCGGACGGCGATGGCATTGCCAATCTGCTCGAGAAGTTCTTCGGTGGTAATCCGTCCCGCGCCGACGCCGAGTTGGCGCCCAGGCTGGTGGGCGAAAAGAAAAACCGGCGGATCCAATTTCGCCAGAGCAAGAAACTCTCGGCCGGCGCCTCCTACGTTCTGCAGTATCGCCAGGCAAAGGACAAAGACGCCTGGCGATTGGCGTCCGGGGTGGTTTTTCGCCAAACCAGGGAATTGGCCGGATCGACGTTGATGGAGGCCGAGTTGCCCGGCTGGCTCAACGAGGAACGCCCCGTCGACTTCCGTTTCGCCGTCATCGAACCGGACGTGAATTATGCGCCGCGAGCCAAAGTGTCGGTCTCTTCGGCGCACAGTCGCGATTACGCCGGGTCGAAGGCCGTTGACGGCATCAAAGGGATTCGTGGGAACGGTGAGTGGTGTGCCGCTTTGGACAAAGCCACACCATGGATCCAACTCGATTGGCCCAAGCCCGTCTCAATCCGGATGGTGCATCTGTTCGACCGGCCGAATCCGGTTGACCACACGCGGACCGGCACGCTGACTTTCAGCGACGGCAGCAGCATCGGCGTGGCCGATATTGCCAATAACGGCAGCATGAAGAGGATCGTATTCGACCCTAAGACCGTCACGTGGGTAAGATTCCAGGTTACCGGCGGAAGCGGGCGCAACCGAGGACTCGACGAGATCGAAGCCCTCTCGTACCCCATCCTAAAGGCCCATTCCGCAACGTTGCGCACGGTTCCACGCTGAGGGCCGGTGGATGCCCTTTGAAAACCGATACTTGAAACCGAAAAGGAACGTCAACATGAGAAACACAAACGCCAAATCGATCCCTCTGTTGCTCACAGCGATGATCGTTGGAGTGCTGAACGTGCCGAACTTGTTTGCCGCGAAAAAGTCGTGGAAGGACGATACCGCGCTGGTCAGCAAACAAGGCGACCAAACCGTTGTGCGAAAAATGAACGGCGACAAAGTGCTGTTCCAGAACAAAGACGCCCAGTTGGCTGTCGAGTGGGCAATGGGCAACGCTCGCACGACCCTCGTGCAAGCGGGCAAGTACGTGGTCAACGACTCGGTCGACGCGCCTCGCGACGGGGTCACGTTGATCATCGGCCAGGGCGCGGTCATCGAGATGAACCTCGACGCGGATCCGAAGACGAATATTGGTTTCCG
>JABMRP010000647.1 GCA_013202535.1 Planctomycetota bacterium | reverse complement strand
ATGGCCTTCAACACGGCCATCGCGCGGATGATGGAGTTTACGAACTTCTTTCTCAAGGAAGACGTGCGCCCCAAGTCGGCCATGGAGCGGTTGGTGCTGCTCCTTTCGCCCTTCGCGCCGCATCTGGCCGAGGAACTGTGGGAGGTGTTGGGCCATACCGAAACGCTGGCAACCGGATCGTGGCCGGAGTTCGACGAGTCGTTGATCCGCGAGGAGACGGTGGAAGTGCCCGTGCAAATCAACGGCAAGTTGCGCAGCCGGATTCAAGTGGCCGCCGACGCCGACCGCGACACCCTGGAAGCGGCCGCTCGAGACGACGAGCGAATCGTCGCACTGGTGGAGGGAAAGAAGATCATCAAGGCGATCGTCGTACCGGGGCGGATGGTTAATTTTGTGGTGAAGTAACCGACGCCTAGTCACCACGCGCGCCACACCGTACAATAGATCGCGTGAACCCTCCCTCCGACCACTCCCCTGCCGATCGGCCGGGCCTCGACCCGGTGATTCTTGGCACGGCCTGCTGCATCCTTGCCGCCGTGGGTTACTCCTCGGTGAACGTCTGCCTGCGCGATCTGGCCAACAAGGTCGATCAGACGTGGATTCTCTTCGTCAAGGAATCGGTCGCCGTGGCGGTGGTTGGGCCTTGGCTGGCGTGGCTCATCTGGCGCCGGCGTCAACACGTGCCACGGTGGCGATCACTGGGTGTCTTGGCCCTAGTCGGATTGGCCACCCAACTGATCGGCAATCTGCCGGCGCTCTGGGCGATCGGCACCGTGGGGCTGGCGATTTCGATTCCCACCGCCCTGGGCGTTAATCTGGTCGCCTCGGCGATCTTCGGACGGATCTTCCTGGGCGAACGCGTCTCGCACCGTAGCGTGGCGGCCATCGCGTTGTTGACGATCTCCGTCGTCCTGCTGAGCCTGGGCGCCAACGACGCGAACCGGGCGATGGCCGGATCGGGAGCGACCTCCGGTTCGCTGTGGGCCGCTTTGGCCGTGGGCGCCTCGGCACTCGCGGGAACTACCTACGCCGGACTGGCCGTGGTGATTCGCAAGACGACGACTAACGGCGTAGCACCGCTGATCGTCATCCTGACGGTCACCGGCATGGGCGTGTTGAGCATGGGTGTGCTGAGCGCGACGCGATTGGGGCTCGACGGCATGTCGGAAACCTCGTCACGCGATCTGGGCTGGATGCTCGCCTCTGGGGTGTTCAACCTGATCGCCTTCATGGGAATCACCAAGGGTCTGCAACTGACCACCGTCGTGCATGCCAACGTGATCAATGCCTCACAGACCGCGCTATGCGTCGTGGCCGGGTTTCTCTTCTTCGGCGAGCACGCCAGCTCGCTGCTGGTGACCGGTATCGCGCTGACGATTGTCGGCATGGTGCTGAACAACCGCCAAGGGAACGGCAACGGTCGCCCGGCCACCGATCCCATCACGCCGGATTGATGCGTGTCGGCGGTGGGAACGTGCCGGTGTTCGGCATCCGCTGTGCCCGGGGCAACCGCCAAAGGCAATGGAAGCCCAGAGTCGCACGCCCCCCCAATGGATGGTTTTATTGGGTTGTCGCGTTGCCCCGCTAATGGGTCGGAAAACGCGACTGTATAGGTCGAAATAGGCCCCGGCGGTGCAAAACCCGGGAAATATTGGCCCTGAGGACCATTTTTTCCCATTTTTCTTGGTGTTTTGCCGATATATCCGTTGTGTTTTTCGGCCCGGGCGCGTTTAATTCAACATACGGCCTTTCGGTAAGACGCCGTATTTCACGACGGGTGCTTTTCTATCACATCACGAAACATTGCATGGAGGGTGACGGGACATGGCGAAAGCTGCTGTTAAGAAACCACTGACCAAGACGGAGATCCTCAACAACATCGCCGAGGCGACCAGCCTGACCAAGAAAGAGGTCACTGCCGTGTTCGACGCGCTGGGTGCTGAGATCAAGAAGAGTCTCGGCGCGCGGGGCGCCGGTGCCTTCACGATTCCCGGTCTGTTGAAGATCGAGAAGAAGAAGGTTCCGGCCAGGCCGGCGCGCAAGGGTGTGCCCAACCCGTTCAAGCCGGGTGAACTCATGGACGTGGCCGCGAAGCCGGCCTCCAAGAAGGTCAAGGTTCGTCCGCTGAAGAACCTCAAAGACATGGCCTAAGAGGACGGGATCGAAGAAGACATGGTCTGGCGAGGCGGCGCTGTCGTCTCGGTTAGGGCGTGGTATCGTCCGATACCGGGCCTCCAGACCACCAACGCACCCCGGCACCAGTCGGCACGACTCGTTCGCCGCGCCTCGGAGGAGGTTGTCGCGAGAGCAAGCCGCCTTGGGCCGGGGTTATTTTTTTGCGCGGATTCCGCCAAGGGTAAGGAAGCGGTAGAACGTCACCCTCTTGCACGACGTCGCCGTCGCAAGGCCATCACGCCAAAGATCACCGCAAGGCCGATGAGGTTGACAATCATCGCCGGCTCCGGGGCATGCGAAATGTGCTGGACGAGTTGGTCCTGGAAGCGACCGTTGGCATCGCCGTGAGGCGCCGACCACCCCCACAGTTCGGGAGAATCGCCCTGCCAGGTTCCGTCGATTTCAGCCAGCCACTCGTTCGTCCGCGCGCCAACACCCGTGGGACCCGAGATCAGATAGAATTCACCCGCGTTCTCGTTGACGCTCCTGACGCCGCCCTCGCTCCACGAGTCGAAGACGATTTCCCATAGGGCAAGTTGGAAGGCGTCCTCGTTGGTCCGGCTATCGAAGACGTCCTCGAAATGCCGTCCCCAGAGCTCCGTGACGGCGTCTTTCTTCGCCTCACCCATCGGATAGGCTCCGGTCGGGTCCGCGGCGCCGCCAAGAACGGCTTTGGGGAGTTGCGTCAGGTCGTTCTCGACCTCGTACAAGTTCCCCACGTTTTCCTTGAGATCGATGCAGAAAGATAGTACGTGACCGGCGGCGTCGCCGACGAAGTCATCGTTGTCGAAATGACTCGTGCCGCCCGTGATATCCCACCGGAACAGCCCGCCGGCAACGGTCCGGGTTCCTCCAACCAGATCCGGGGCGTGAATCTTCATCGACGAACCGTGACCCGATTGTCGTGAAACGGCGACCGTTCCCAAGCTGTCGCCGTGGACGTTCGACGCCATGGCGAGGAGCACGCATGTTACAACCGTCGTCAGCTTCTTCATTGCCTATTCTTTCCTGTGTTATCGTGCATCGGTCGGCTACGGTGACGGAAAGGAGCCCTGGACTAGCAGCCCGCTTTGAAGGCAGGAGGTGCCCGGGACCGTCGTTGGGGGGATCGCGGCGTGACCGAATGAGTTGAATGCCCGAAGTGCCTTTGGCCGACCGAGGGCGAGGCCGTGCCTTTCCCGAGTATACTCAGCCTGCTGACGTTCGCGGCGCGCCATTCTCTCGATTTCACGCCGATCGGGGAATCGTCGTTCAATCTGTAACGTTTGCCCGGCTTATAAGCAGCGAGGGGAGGTTTCGACCGTGCGCACCGGCGGCGTCAGTTTCCAGGCGACGGCCGACCTTGGCGGCAGGGTGAGGTCGCGCTGGAAATTGCGCCGGGCGGTAAACGTCTCGCCTTCACCCTGGCTATCGATCGTCACCACGCGGACCGTCTCGCCCGGCAGTCCGTACTCGGCCGTGTCGAACTTTAGCCGCGTGGCGATTGGCTGGTCGCCGACGTTGACCATCAGCAACACGGTTTTGTGCTGGCCGGGGATTTGCCACGCGCCGCTGTAAGCGGCCTGCGTGGTGACCGGCCAGACGCCGCTCCACCTCCAGTCGGCCGTAACGGTCGGTATGTGGCCGTGCAGCTTCGGCGGCCGAGCCATCTGGCCGGCGTAGAAGTATCGCCGCAGCCGCCATCGCAAGTGGACGATCCGGCGTAGAAAAGCAAAATTCTCTTTCTCGCGGACCACGCCCGGATCGATCCAGCCGATCTGCTCGCCGTAGACCAACTGCTGTGCGGCCTTCATCCGCATAGCCAGGTTCTTGGTCGCGCCGCCGCGATAGGCGCGGCCGAACATCTGGAT
>JABMRP010000646.1 GCA_013202535.1 Planctomycetota bacterium | reverse complement strand
TTCTCGGCCAGCCAGTCGGCCACGGCCGGGATTCCTTCGCCGCCAAGCGCGGCCACTTCGAAGATCTCGGCCCGCGGGGCCAGGCGTTTCATGTCGGCCTTGGCCCGTTGAATGTCGAAATTCGAGTGGGGCGCCAAGTCGATCTTCGAAATGACCAGGGCATCGCTACGCTGGAAAATGGCCGGGTATTTGTGGATCTTGTCGTCCCCTTCGGCGATGCTCAGCAGGACGATCCGCACGTGTTCACCCAGATCAAACCCGGCCGTGCAGACCAGATTGCCCACGTTTTCGACCACCAGCAGGTCGATACCGGTACAGGGAAGATCGTCCATCGCCGCGGCGATCATGGCGGCGTCGAGATGGCAGGCCCCGTCGGTATTGATCTGCACGACGGGAACTCCCAGGGCGTCGATCCGCTCGGCATCGATCGCTCCGGCAATGTCGCCTTCGATCACCGCCGGGGAGAGCTTGCCCTTGGTGTGGGCGAACAGGGCCTCCAGAAACGTCGTCTTGCCGCAGCCCGGCGAACCGACCAGATTGACCGCCAGCGTGCCGGTCGAATCGAATTGCTTGCGGTTATCTTGGGCCAACTGGTCGTTGACTTTCAGGATATTCTTCGCGGCGACGATTTTCATGGGGTCCTTCCGTATAGCCCAGCTTGTGCATAAGTGTGCAAGGTCGCTCAGTTCTCTACCTCGATCGTTTGCAGCATTAGATCCCGGCCTCCCTCGATGACCACGCGGCGGCCGTCGCAAGCCGGGCAAGCGACCACGAACTCCTCGATCTCCGTACTCGCCCGGCAGTCGTCGCAGCGGCAAACGGCCCTGGGCTCATCGATCCGCAGTCGGGCACCTTCCAGCCGCGTGCCGGGAACGAGCAACTCGAAGGCGAAACGGATCGACTCCGGGTGCGCGCCCGAAAGCCGGCCGACGGCCAAGTGTACCCGTGTCACCGGCCCCCGGGCACCGGCCTGCTCGACTTCACCGGTCACCTGCTCGATCAGGGCTTCGACAATCGACAACTCATGCACGGCGGTACTCTCGGTTGGCAAGGTTTCACGGGGCTTCAGTATAGCGTCGGCGGGAAAAAGGGGACAGGTCCAGTAGCATGGGCCCCCGGCCGTGGAACCATCGCTGGAAAAACGAATCGCCGCGTCACGGGCCGGGGGCCCATGCTACTTGAAAGGAGCCACAGCGCCCGGGCTAAACTCCCGGGGACTGGTCCCAACGCCATCGCTCCCTTACATTGGACGGGATGAGCTTCACTTGGAACTACCCGATCTACCTGATTCGGCACGAAGGCGGCTATGCCTCGGTGGCCGTCGACGGCGATGACGACGAGGCCCGGTTCGCGGTGGCCGTGTTCACCGCCCTGAGCGGGGCCGAGGCGTTCATGGCCGCGGCCCAGTTTCAGGGGGAGCCGCAAGCCCTGGGAAGCGATCGAGAGTTTGCCCAGTTTCTAGCGGCCCTTCGCCCCCCGTTTACGGAGGTGGCCTTCGACTCGGCTCCCGAGGGACCGAATGTCAATGCCCAGTGGACCGCCGGCGTGGCCGATCTGCTGGAGAAACATCTGCCGGCAGCGAACTCACCGTGGGACTACCCGGTGTACGTCCTCGACCAGGGCAAAGGACACGCCTCGATCGACGGCGGCGGTGACGAGAAGATGGTGGCCGTCGCCCTGTTTACCGATCGTGATCTGGCCGAGACGTATCTCCGCGGCGCGAAAATCGACGCCTCGTTGCACGCGCTGGACGATCCGGGCGAACTCGCCGATCTGCTGCGAAGCCTCTCTGCCACCGCAACGGCCGTGGCACTGAACCCCACGGTCGACGGCGGACAGCGCCACGCCAAGACGTGCGTGCCCGTGGCAACGCTGCTGGAGAAGTACCTCGGCGGCGCCTGATCGATGCTCGTATCTTGCACCGGGGCGGCTCGTGTACGATCATGGGGCTGGGCTTCCGCAAAGTAGCCATCTCGCTCCGCGAGATGTAGCCTTTGAAGCTCCAGAGTATTTGGCCATATCTCGCGGCAAGAAAAGCTACATCTCGCGGAGCGAGACGGCTACTATAAGGACAATCATCATGTGTACCCGCTCGGTTGTTTTCGGCAGTCTGTTGATTATTGGCGTACTGAGCCCGGCGTGGGGCGAGGAGGTGTCCGACTTGCGTCTGGTGCCGATGCCCAAGCAGGTCGCGTTGCAACAGGGCGCGTTTTCGTTGGATCGCCCTTTGGTCCTGGAGGTGCCGAAGCAGGCGGCCGGAGTGACGGCCCGGGCAATCGCCGACGAATTTCGCCGCGCCAAGCTGCCCGTTCCCCAAGTGCGGCAGACCGATTCGGCCGAGCCGCGGTTTTTGCTTTTCTCGCGCACGGCCGGCTCGATACCCTTGCCAAAGTTACGGCGCGAGCCGACGAGTGAAGACTACACACTTCGCATCGCTCCCGGCGGTATCACCTGCGGCGCCGCCGACTGGCCCGGGCTCTTCTACGGCGTGCAAACGCTTTGCCAGTTGATCCGCGCCAACCGCCGCGACAACTCCCTGCCGTGTCTGACGATCTCCGACTGGCCGTCGCTCCGCTGGCGTTGTTTTCAGGACGACATGACCCGTGGGCCGAGTTCCACGCTGGCGACGCTGAAGCAACACGTCGAGTTGGGCTCGGCGTTGAAGATGAACCTGTTCACCTACTACATGGAATATCAGTTCGCCTTCAAAAAACACCCGGTCATCGGCCCCAAAGATGGCTCGCTGGAACCGGACGACCTTCGGGCGTTGGTCGAGTACGCCAAGCAGTATCACACCGATGTGCTCGGCAACCAGCAATCGTTCGCCCATTTCGCGCACATTCTATCCCACCCGGAGTACGCCGATCTGCGCGAGACGCCCTACCTGCTCACGCCGGCTAACGAAAAGACCTACGAGCTGCTCGACGACCTCTACTCGGAGGTATGCCCGCTGCTGCCGTTTCCATGGTTCAACGTCTGTTGCGACGAAACGTGGGGGCTGGGCAACGGCCCCTCGAAGCCGCTGGCCGAGAAGATCGGCACCGGCGCCGTCTACGTGCAGCACGTCGCCCGGGTCCATAAGATGCTCAAGGAAAAGTACGACAAGCGGATGATGATGTGGGGCGATATCATTCTCCAGCATCCCGACCATCTGGAGAAGATCCCCAAAGACACGATCATGCTCACGTGGGGCTACTCGGCGAAGGAGAGTTTCGACGATCAGATCGTGCCGTTTGCCCGCTCGGGCTACGAGTTCTTTGTCTGCCCCGGCATCAACAACTGGAGCCGCATTCTGCCCGACTTCGGCGTGACCACCACGAATATCCACCATTTCGTTCGCGACGGCGTCGAACATGGGGCTCTGGGTATGCTCAACACGGCCTGGGAGGACGACGGCGAGGCGTTGCAGGGTTACAAATGGCACGGATACGCCTGGGGCGCCGAGTGTGCCTGGACCGGATCGACCACCACGCCCGAGGATTTCAACCGGCGTATCGGCGCGGTGCTGTTCGGCGAACGGGGCGATCATTTTGGCCAGGCGATCGAACTGCTGGCCCAGACGCACCGTTTGCCGGGCATGAACGGGATGAATAATCGGCGGTTTTGGCAAGACGACTGGCAGTTGCGCGCCGCGCCGGCAAGTGTGCGGAAAACGGCCGCGCAGTTGCTCGAGTTGGTTTGTCCGGCCATTGAGCATCTCGAAGCGTGCAAGGCGGAGGCCACGGCCAACGCCAAGCTGCTGGACTATTTTCTCTTCGGCGCCCGGCGGATGGAGTTGATCGGCCTGCGGATGATAGATCGTCTGGAAGCCGGACGAATGTACGCCGAAGCCTCTCGGCGTCCGCCCGCCGAAGCGCTGCCGTTGGTTCTGTGGATCATCGTGATGGTCGATCGCAATCGGCGAGAGCACCAGGCGCTGGGCGAAGAATTCTCGGCGCTGTGGCTGGCCGAGAGCAAGCCTTACCTGCTGGACAAGACGCTCGGGCGTTACGCCGCGGTCACCGACCGGTTCGATCTGCTGACGCTGCTGCTTGAATCGACCCACGAATTCGCCAAAATGGGCGATCCCCTTCCACCGGCGGAGCTGTTTTGGCTGGACATGCCGGAGATATTTGCCCGCCGCACTCGGCCGCACCAAGTGATCGCCGCCGCATTGGAGTCCGACTTGCCTTGGGCCGAGCCGAAAGCCAGTCATCGCCTGGCCCTGGTCGTGGAGGCCGGTTCGGTCGATCGGTTCGATCTGCCGGTGCG
>JABMRP010000645.1 GCA_013202535.1 Planctomycetota bacterium | reverse complement strand
GTCTGCCGCCGAACGTGACCTTCGCGATCCATACATCCACTTATGGTGGACGGTCGGCAAGCTATTACGCTCCCACCGGTTTCGACGGGAAGTTTGGCGATGAAAGCTCCGTGGATGCGCCGCGAACCTACCTCGACTGGGACTACGAGGACTCGGATGACGGTCCCTATCTGCCCGGCAAAGGTCAGGGCGTCTTCGGTCCCGGCGGCCCTCACCCGGGCGCGGTCAACCACCTATTCGTCGACGCCAGCGTGCGGACGATCAGCACCGATATCGACGCGGCGCTCTACATGTTCCTCATCACCCGCGACGGCGGCGATCCGACGGGAGAGTTTTTCAAGGACTGAACCTCCGCCCAAAGTGAGGCGGGGTTGCCGCCGGGGCGGGCGTGAAGCGTTGCGACCTCGCGGTCGGATGGGAAAGCACCGGAACGGGGGGTATGGCGAGGTGGCGATTGCGTCCCGAGACTTCCCGAGCCGGTGTTCATTTCTGTTAACACCGAAGAATCGCCGTAACTCATTTCTCAGAAACACGTTAAGTCTCTCCCTCAAGGGAATGCCTCCCTTTCTTACGGCAAAGCCCTTGATTTACAGCAGCGGAGCGGCTAGAATTGTCGATTGTGAGACTGATTCTCAATTCCTGTCTCAAAACGTTCGCCTGATGATGTCCGCTTGAAGCTGCACGCCCTTGGGAGTGTCCGTGGTACAAGAACTCGTTTCGCTGAATAGTCTGCTGGCCGGCCAGTCGGCCCGTGTGGGGAAAATCGTCGGCCGCGCGGATCACGTCCATCGGCTGGAAGAATTCGGCATCCGGGGGGGAACAAAAGTCCAGATGTTTCAGCCGGGCAACCCGTGTATCGTTCGTCTGGCCGGCAGCAAATTCTGCCTCCGGGCCGACGACCTGCTTCGCGTGTTCGTTCGACCCAGCTAGGGGCGCGTAACGTCGAGTCAAGTAGCCATCTCGCTGGAGCGAGATGGCTACTATACGCTCCCTCGCGGCACTCTTCGTGGCATCTCCGCTTCGACCCAACGCATGGACGCGATGATGGGACGGACAGATCATCCGTCCACCCACGTTGTCACACGCCCCGCTCGACAACGGCCGCTTATCGCTTCCACCATGCCGACCTTGCTCGCCCCACGAAGCTCATGCCCCCTGCGTCTGAACAAGCCGCCTGGAACGTTGCCCTGATCGGCAACCCCAACACGGGCAAGTCGACCCTTTTCGGCGCCATGGTGGGCGTTCACCAACGGGTGGGCAACTACCCGGGCGTAACGGTCGAGAAGAAGACCGGCGAGTATACGTTCGAGGACGGCCGCTACGAATTGGTCGATCTGCCGGGACTCTACAGCCTGGCGCCCCGATCGCGCGACGAAATGGTCGCCGTCGACCTGCTCATTCCGCGTCGTGCCGACGCCGCGCCGGTCGATGCCGTGGTCTGCGTGGTCGATGCCAGCAATCTCCAACGGCATCTCTATCTGGTGAGCCAGATTCTCGAACTGGGGCTGCCGACCGTGGTGGCCCTGAACATGCTCGACGTGGCCGGAGACCACGGCATCACGCTGGATGCCACACGACTCGAGCAACGCCTGGGTGTGCCCGTGGTGCCGTTGCAGGCCAATCGGCGTATCGGAATTGAGCCGCTCCGGACCGCTTTGGCGTCGATCGTGGGTCAAGCATCTCGCGCCCCGGAAAGCCCGTTTCCCGAGGCATTTCAGCGGGAAGTGACCCAAGTGGAATCGGAACTGGCCGATCGCCCGGTTTCCGAGAGCGAGAATCGTCCGCTGCCTCGCTATCTGGTCGAACGGCTGCTCCTGGACGTCAACGGATACCTGCAGGGCGTGTTGCTTGGCGAAGACGACCGGGAATCGGCCCAGCGGGTGGCCCAATCGCGAGCCCGGCTACAGGAGGCCAAGCTGGAAATCCCGGGCGTGGAAACCGCCTCGCGATACGGCTGGGCGGAACAGATCCTCGAAGGCGTGGTTACGCAGCCGCGCGAGTATCGGCGCACGACCTCCGATCGGATCGATCGGGTGTTGACCCATCGTTTCTGGGGGATGCTCCTATTTGCCCTGGTGATGGTCGTTTTGTTCCAGGCGGTTTTCTCATGGGCCGAGCCGCTGATGGGCCTGATCGAAGACGGCATGGGCATGGCCGGCAGGTGGGTCGAGTCGGGGATGCAACCGGGGCCCCTGCGCAGTCTGCTGGTCGACGGGGTCATCGCCGGGGTGGGCGGCGTGTTGGTCTTCCTGCCGCAAATTCTTATCCTGTTTCTGTTCATCGCCGTTTTGGAAGACTGCGGGTACATGGCCCGGGCGGCCTTCCTCATGGACCGGGTGATGGTTCGCGTGGGTCTCAGCGGCAAATCGTTCATTCCCATGCTCTCGTCGTTTGCCTGTGCGATCCCCGGCATCATGGCCGCGCGGGTGATCGAAAACGAACGGGACCGACTGACCACGATCATGGTGGCCCCGCTGATGACGTGCTCGGCTCGATTGCCGGTCTATTCCATGCTCATCGCCGCGTTTATCGTTCCGAACCATACCTTCGTTTTCGGGCTGCTCAGTTTGCAGGGGCTGGTGCTGACCTCGCTGTACGTCTTGGGGATCGTCACGGCGGTGGTCGCGGCGCTGGTGCTGAAGAAGACCATCCTCCGATCCGAACCGACGCCGTTTCTGATGGAATTGCCCAGCTACAAGTGGCCCTCGGCGCGGACCGTCTGCTTTCGCGTGTTGCAGCGCGGCTGGGTCTTTCTCCGTTGCGCGGGCACAATGATTCTGGCGATTTCGATTGTGGTTTGGGCGGCCCTGTATTACCCCCACGACAGCGAAACGGTCGAACCCCCGTTCCGCCAGCGGCAGGAAGCGGTCGAAACGCGGCTCGAAGCTCTTTCGGCCGACGACCCCGCGGGAGCCGAACTCAAAGCGGAACTGGTGCGGATCGAAAACGAGATGGCCGGGGCGTATCAGCGGCAGAGCGTGCTGGGGAAGATGGGGCAATGGATCGAGCCGGTCGTCAGGCCCTTGGGTTGGGATTGGCGGATCGGTTGCGCCGTGCTGGCTTCCTTTCCGGCCCGCGAGGTCGTTGTGGCCACGACCGGCGTGATCTTCAATCTGGGCGAGGATTTCGATTCCGAAGCCGAGGAAGACGGCAAGCTCATGCGTGCCCGACTGCGCGCCGCTACCCGAGAAGGAACCGATCGGCCACTGTTTACGACCCCCGTGGCGCTATCGCTGTTGGTCTTTTGCGCCCTGTGTGCCCAGTGTGCCGCCACGTTGGTGGTCATCCGCCGCGAGACCAATAGCTGGCGGTGGCCCGCGTTTACCTTTAGCTACATGACCACGTTGGCCTACCTGGGAGCCATGGCAACCTACCAACTGGGTACGTGGATCGCCGGGCTGTAGGCCTCCGTGCGTTTCCCAAAAAGCGAGTTTCCAATGACCGTCGATTGGCAGAATATCGTCGTTTCGGTTCTGGTCCTGGGGGCGATCGCGATGGTGGCCCGGCACCTGTGGCGTCTTTGGAGCGCGAAGTGCTCGACCGGCTGCGGCACCTGTCAGGGGTGCTCGAAGCGGGCCGCGTCGAGCGGTTGCGATTCGCGCGACGACGGATGACGCCGGTCTACGGATTGGCCACGACCGCGTAGGCGGAGAACTCCGGCGACGCGGCGTCTCCCTGATCGGTCTCGATCCGCAACTGGTGGCTCACTTTGCCCGGCTCGACACCGGCCATGAACGTCACCGGAATGACGTGCAACTTCTTCGCCTCACCCGCCAGCGGCGCGTCGATCTCGAAGCAGTCGGCGTCGGATTGTACGGAGAGGATCCGAAATGGCTTGCTGCTCTGGACGACCAGTTGCCGGGTCACCTGGCGCCCCGGCTCCACCACGCCCATGAACAGCGACGACGGGCTG
>JABMRP010000644.1 GCA_013202535.1 Planctomycetota bacterium | reverse complement strand
CGGCCCGGATGGTGCTTCGCACAAATTGGTCCTGACCCCTTTTTCCCTCAGACAAAGCCTAGCCAACGCGGGCGGCGCCCTGGTAAACTAAAGAGGTTACAGGAACCCTCCCGAGAGAAATTATGGCAAAGATCTCGAAGTGCCCCAAGTGTGAAGAGGCCGTCCTCATCCCGGACCACGCCGACGCGGATTTGTCCGACGAGAGCCTGTTGGTGCAGTGCCCTCTGTGCGAGGCCGAATTCCCGGTGACCGAAGCCGCCGAAGAGGCCACCGACGCCCCGCCCTCGCTGGTGTTCGTCAATCTGCCGGTGCCGGAAGAACCGGCCGAGGATGAGCAGGAAGGACCCAGTATCAACATCTGGGAGCGGGTGGACGAGGCGCCCTCCTTGGATCTGGGTGGAGACGCCCCCGACGACGCCGCCGACGGAGATGCGGCCGCGTTCACCGTGTCGGACGACGAGGACGAAGAAGAAACCGCCGCCAGTTCGGGAGGCCCGCAGCGTTCGCGACCGCGCAAGAAGAAGAAAAAGAAGAAGGGCGCCTTGCGGATGATGGTGGAGGTTGTCTTTGGCGGCGTGCTCGGACTGCTCGGCGCGTTGTACATCCTCAACTTCTTCTGGCCCCACAAAGCCAAAGATATCACCGTTCCCCTTCCTGGAATTCCCCACACCTACAAACACGCCGAGACCCTCGGCTGGGATTGGTGGCCTTGGCCCGCCCCCGAGGGTGAAGGCGACGATGAAGCGGGCAGTGAAGGCGAGGGGCAGGAAGATCCACCGGCCGGCAACGGCGAAAAAGCTTCCCAACAGACCGACGTCTGAGGACTCGTAATCGAATGATTTCCGTACAGTAGCCATCTCGCTCCGCGAGATGTAGCCTTTAGCGCCCCGGGATTCTCAGAAGCTACATCTCGCGGAGCAAGATGCCTACGATACGCAATGAGGGACCGTTGCCATGTCGAATGACTTGCCGCAAGGTAGTAAGGACCTCCCCGCCGAAGATCCCGGATACGCCGGAGTCTTCGACTATCTGCTCTACTCCTTGTCGCTGCCGGAGCGCACGCTGCGCAGCGCGACGAGCGTCGTCAGCGGGACGCTGCGCGAGTCGGCCTCCCTGTTGGTGCCGCAAGCGTTCCAGAACTCGAAGACCTACACCGTGCTGGTCCGCCAGGGATTGAATTTTCTGGCCGAAGACGTCGGCGGCGTCCAGCGCGATGAAAACGACACCGGGCCGCCGCCGGTGGAAAACTTCGTCGCCCGAAAGGCGGTGGGCAATTTCATCGAACTCGCCGGGCTGGCCACGATGCACCTCTCGCCGCTGATGCTCTTGGCCGTGTTCAGCGACGTGGCTTACGGATCGCAAGCCTATCTGAAGGAATTGGCCGACGAACTAAAAAGCCAAGGAGTGATCGACGAGCAGTCGACGATCGACCACGTCGACGATCTGCTGAAAGCGGTAGCCGGCGCGTCGAAAACGGCCGCCGGCGCGTTCGACACGCCGCCGCTGTCGCTCGAGGGACTGACCAAGACGGTCAGCGACACTCGAAAAGCAGTTGCCTCGATCAACCCGGCCAGTGTCATCCCCCAGGCCGAAGTCAGCCGGTTGTGGAACGAAATCCATACCCTGGCCAAAAGCCAGGGCGTCAACCCGCTGGCCATCTCCGGCGCGGCAACCTTCTACTCGTTGCGCAAGGTCGGCGCGTTGGGGCGCGGGGCCATCTCCTCGGTCAAGGTGGCCGGCACCCTGCTGGACCGGCATATCATCGACCATTACCAAGAAGCGCTGGCCGAGATTGCCGAGAAAGGCATCTATGCCTCGCTGGCCGAGAGTGCCGACCCGTACATCGAGGCCGTCTGGCGTAATTACTCGCCCAGACAATCCACGCTGACCGAAAAAATCTTCACCGGCCGCCCCCTCGTGTGGATGTGGTCCGGAGTGCGAGGATGGCTCGGCAAGGCGAAGAAGGCCGACGATCAGATCGCCGACGGGGCGGAAGACAGCGCGACCGACAATCCGGCTGGTTAACCCAGACTTCTCACTTCATCCATCTCACCAGTTATTCTCTGCAATCGAGGTTGCCCCCTGCAATCGAGGTTGCATTGAGCGGCCAATCCGCGGAAGATACGCTCCGCGCGGCCGGACTGTCCTCGGGCGCGGTGGCGTCGCAAGAAATCGTCGTATAAATCCCCACGGATTCCGGCATTGCAGGCTGGTCGGAACCGCCGGGGGTTGCAGATCCCGCACGGAGGCATGGATGATGCGAAATTACAGGAAACTCGTAACCGTGTTGCTCGTCGTCCCCATGATCGCCGTGGGATGCGGTGGATCGAGCGAAACAAGTGACTCGTCCAATGGATCAGCGAACAAGGAAACCCCCTCGGCCAATGTGGCCGACACCGCGCCGGCCAGTGCGGCACCGTTCGGCCAGCTCCCGCCGCTGGTCCCGCAAGGTAACTCCGCCGATCCCGCGCCGTCGGCAGCCCCGCCCAACCCCGAAACGGAACCGTACCCGCGGGTGGCCATAAATACATCTCTCGGACGGGTTGTCGTGGAACTCGATCGACAGAAGGCCGATTTAACGGTCAGAAACTTTCTCGACTACGTCCAGAGCGGCCACTACGACCAAACCATTTTTCATCAGGTTCTCAAAGACGACATTGTGCTGGGCGGAATGTTCACCGCCGACCTGGCGGAGAAGGCGTGTACGCAGCCTGTCCGACCGCTCTACAACGAAGCGCACAACGGACTGCGGAATACTCAGGGCACCATCGCCATGGTCCGGCGAATCGACGTCATCGACAGCGCCACCTACCAGTTCTTCTTCAATCTGGCCGACAATCCCCGATTGGACCACCATGCGAATCCGGAGCCCGGCACCCCCAGCGATCCAACGAAATACGGATACTGCGTGTTCGGGCGAGTCGTCGAGGGGCTCGACGTGCTGCAGAAGATTGGCCAGATGCCAGTCTGCGACAAGCCCGACTTCGAACGGACCCCGGTCGAAACGGTCTTGATCGAATCGGCTCAACGGCTACGCTGATCGAGTCGAACGATCGATAATCCTCCTCGTTGTCACACTGCAAACGTGACAACGAGCGGAAAAGAGCGACCGCCGTT
The DNA here is from genome assembly GCA_013202535.1 of Planctomycetota bacterium. GTDB lineage: Bacteria > Planctomycetota > Planctomycetia > Pirellulales > Thermoguttaceae > JABMRP01. The sequence goes on along the minus strand of JABMRP010000644.1, from coordinate 1,787 downwards.
CTTTCCTATGTCATCCGGCCTGTGTATACGACGCATTTTCCCGGTTCCTGGGCGTCGATCTTTGTGCGATTTAGGGGCCTCGGCGTTCTTGATCTTATCGCGCAAATTTCGTAGGATGGTTGCCTTGAAGATGGATGGTCGGCCTGTGACAGGAGGTTGATGCCATGTCGAAAAGCACCTACTTTCTCCAAGAGTGCCCGACATGTGGGCGAAACCTGAACATTCGCGTCGTGTACCTGGGCAAGCGCGTGCATTGCGAACATTGCAGCGCTCCCTTCGTGGCCGGTGATTCCACTGGGCAAGGAGACGATTCGCACGGCGACTCCGGCATCGCATTGCTGCGCCGCGCCGAGCAGTTGCTCGAGTCGTCCGATTCGCTGCGCGAGCGACCTCGTTGAACCGGTCTCGTCCCGCCGTCAGCGACTGCGCAATCCGGCCAGATCGGTGAAGAATTCGGGATAGGTCTTTGCCGTGCAGCCGGGGTCGCGAATGACCACGCCGGCAACGGCCAGCCCGACGGTGGCCAGGCTCATGGCCATGCGATGGTCGTCGTAGGTGTCGATGACCGCGCCGTGCAGTTCGCCGGGCGTGATCCGCAGACGGTCGGAACCTTCTTCCACGTCGGCTCCCAACTTGCGCAACTCGGTGGCCAACGCGCTGAGCCGATCGGTTTCCTTATGGCGGATGTGGGCCACGTCGTGGATCAGCGTCGGGCCCTCGGCAAATAGGGCCACCGCTGCGAGAGTCTGCACGGTGTCGCTGATGGCGTTCATGTTCACTTCGATTCCGCGCAACGGGCCGCCGGTTACGGTAATCGACTCCCCGCCGTATTCCACGCGGCATCCCATTTGCCTCAGACACTCACAGAAGGCGACATCACCCTGAAGGCTGTCTTGCGAGAGGCCCTCGACGGTGACCCGTCCGCCGGTGATCGCCGCGGCGGCGAAGAAATAGCTGGCGGCCGAGGCGTCGGGTTCGACGTCGTACGGCCCTGCCCGGTAGGTCTGCCCGCCGGGGATGAGAAACACGGGCCCATCCCGTTCTTCGACCGATACGCCAAACGCACGCATCACGGCCAGCGTCATGTCGATATACGGGCGCGAGACCAACTCGCCGGAGACGGCCAACTCGACCGGTCCCGCGGCACAGGGGGCGGCCATCAACAGCCCGCTGAGAAACTGGCTGGAGATGTTTCCCGCGATCGATGCCCGGCCGCCGGGTAATCCGCCGGCGCGAACCACCACCGGCGGACAACCGCTCTCGGTTTCGCTTTGGGCATCGCTTCCCAATGCTCGCAGCGCGTCGAGCAGATCGGCGATCGGCCGCTCTCGCATGCGCGGGGTGCCGTCGAGACGGAAGGTCCCCTGGCCCAAAGCCACCATGGCCGTGAGAAATCGCACGGTCGTACCGCTGTTGGCCACGTACAGATCGGCCGCATCGGCGGGAATCTCACCGCGTCGGCCGACGACGTGAAGCGTCCGCGCCTCGACGTCCCGCTCGACCGGCAAACCGAGTTGCCCCAGCGCGGCGGCCATCACTTGGGTGTCCTCGCTGTCCAACGCGCCGGAGAGCGTCGAGGGGCCGTCGGCCAACGCGGCGCAGATCAGCGCGCGGTTGGTGATGCTCTTGGACCCCGGCGGCCGGATCGAGGCATCCAGCGGTCCGCTCGGGCGGATTTCGATTGTCTCGTTCACGCGGGCCTACTCCGAGGGAAATGCGACCTTCCACAAATGATCGTCGGTACGGAAGAACAGCGCGCCGTCGGCCACCGCGGGGGTGGCCAAGAT
>JABMRP010000643.1 GCA_013202535.1 Planctomycetota bacterium | reverse complement strand
CGTTTCCCACTCCCGGCGACCTGGTGCGCGCCAGCGAATCTCGCCAGGCCGACAGCCGCCGGATCGCCTTGAACGCCTTGCGAGCCAACCCCAAGTTGTGCGGCATAAGCCTCACCGGTCAGACCGACAGTTGCATGGCCGGCGAAGGGGTCACGACGATTTGGCGCGAGCCTAAGCAAGATATGCCCGAGACGTTGCTGGCAGCCTTCGCCCCCGTCACCTGGTCGATCTTCACCAGCAGCAGCAGTCTCTACAGCGGGCAGACTCTCGACGTAGAGGCCCTGCTCATCAACGAGGACGAACTGCCGCCCGGCAACTATCCCGCTCGGTTCGAGATTGTCGGCCCCCGCGGCATTGTCTGGAGCATCGGCAAGGACGTGCGCGTTGGGCCGGGGCCAGTCATGGTACATCCCGCACTGCGGCAAACAGTGAAAATCGAGGGACCTCCCGGTCCTTACGCCGTGGTTGCGCGGCTTGAGGGTGAGTCGCCCGTGGAGACGCGGAGCCCGTTCTATCTCTCCGATCCGGCAGCGCTGCCCGACGTGCGGGTGCCCGTAACCGTCGCCGACTATGGAACCAGGCTCTCGCAGTGGCTGGGGGGGCGTGGCATCGGGGTCAGCCGCCACGATCCGGCCGCACCCCCGCCCCGTCGCGAGGTGATCCTCGTGGCGACCGCGGGCATCTACCCCAGGAGCGTGGATGCTTATCGGGAGTTGATGGGGCGGGTGGATCGCGGCAGCGTTGCGGTCTTCCTGATGCCCAAGGCATTCCGCGCCGGCGAAAAAGGTCCGCTGGCACTTCTGCCGCTGCGGAGCAAGGGCCACCTCACGGGCGGACGGCCGTGCTGGTGGTCCATCGACCACTTCGTCAAGGCGCATGCCGCGTTTGAAGGCATGCCATCCGACCGGCTCATGGGCAACGGCTACTACCGGCTCGTATGGCCCAACGTGTCGCTGATCGGCGCCAGCGAGGGCGAGACCGTGGCGGGCGCTTTTGGCATCGGCTGTATCGGCGAAGGCGGCTATTTCAGCGGCGTCGATCTCGCCATTTACCCCTTCGGCAAAGGCAAGATCATTTTCAACACCCTGCTCATCGAAGAACATCTCGGCCGCGATCCGGCCGCCGACCGGCTCCTGCTCAACCTGATTCGCTTGGCCGCGGACTCCGTCGACGAGCCTCTGGCCAAACCGTCATCCGACTGGCCCGAGCGCTGGCAATCGCTCCTTCCCGACGTCTATGCGGACAAGGAAGACACCCATTAAGGGGCGGGTCTCAATATTCCCGATCGGTGACGATACCCGGCATCGGGATACGGAAGCCCCGTGGCCCATCCGTGAAAGCCTTCAATCTCCGTTTGACCCCCTCGGTCCTATTTGAAAGATCGACTTTGACCGGAAGAAGCAAACATCGAATTCCATAAAGAAATTGATCTGTCCCAGGATTACGGGAACCTGATTGTTTCGCGTCCACGCAAACGCAAGGCGAACCGGGGCGAATTGGCCGATGGTTGCGGTCACAATGATCGCTCTTGCATCCGACGACGCCAGATTCCCGGTCAGTTGTACGGGAACCGTTTGCTGTTGCCAATGGGCGCCCAACTCGGCGCCGACGTCGTAGGGAAGTACGTTCAACGCAGCTCCACTATCGACCAAGGCCGACACGGAAACCACCTTCTCGTCATGCTTCAGCGTGAGCGGTACGTAGGGCAGAGCGCTGGCGGCACCCAGCAACGGGGCGATTTCGACGTAAGGAAATCGTTGAGCCCCGCGCATCATGGCCCGGCCTTATCCTGATCGAGCACTCGCAATAGTGCGGCGGCGCCTTCAAATGCGTCGTGTGGCGACCAGATGGGGACCGTTTGATCCGCCAAGTCAAGCTCGACCATGTCCTCGCCGGCCACGTCGTCGGCGAGAAGCTGAATCAGCCGGAGCTTGTCGGCCCGCGCCAGTGCCCGAATGGCCGGCGGCAGTTCGCTCAGTGACATACGATCCACCTTCCCAAAGAAACCCCTGGACGATCGGAAGTCCTTCGACTAATCGTAGTGGCGGCCAAACCGGTTGTCAACCGATCTCGAACCCGCATGCGGCCACATTTACTTCAACCTCTCGACGGCCTCAATACTCCCGATCGGTGACGATCCCGGGCATCGGGATGGGGTACTTGCCGTCGGCGTCGGCTTGCAACGGGGCGGGCGAGTCCATCGTCCACTTGTCGACGCCCGGCGCGTATTCTTCCTTGGAGTTGAGCATCTGCTCCAAGGTGATTTCCTTGCCCGTATGGGCCGCCTTCCGACCCAGCGAGCTTACCAGGCTGGCCTGCACGCCGCGCTCCACCTCGTTGAAAGGCTGGTCGGCGCGGATGGCATCCACCAGATCGTTCCATTCGTTCTGATACGGATTGCCCTGATCCCCCGCGACTTCCGACTTCCAGATCATCTTCGCGCTGTCGGGGGTTTGACCCTTATACGTGCTGGAGGGCCTCCCGCAGTCGCCACCCTTGGAGACGACCGCCGAGCCTTTGGTGCCATGCGCGTAGCTGTTGTAGATGGGGGTGCAACCGCCCATGCAACGGCCGTCCATAATGAGCCGAGCGCCGTCGTCGAAGATGTATTCCACGGAATACGTATCGAAATTCTGATCGACGGCATTATTGCGATAATGGCGGCCACCCAGTGCCTGCGCCTTGACCGGCCAGGCGTTCTTCATCCAGCAGCAATGGTCGACGATGTGGATGTAGAAGTCGTTGAAACATCCGCCGCTGGCCCAGATGAAGCTATGGAAACGTTGAATCTGCCAAAGCAACTCACTCGGCTGCCCGGCCCATTTCTGCGAGAACGCCGATCCCACGCCGCCGCTCATCCGGTAGCCGCGCATGTTGACGATGTCGCCGATTTCGCCGTCCTGGATCCGCTGATGCAGTTGTTGAAGCGCCCGACTGTGACGGGACATGAGTCCCACGCCCACTTTGAGGTTCTTGGCCACCGACGCTTCGCCCAGTTTGAGCATTCGCCGGGAAGTGGGACCGTCGGCCGTGAGCGGTTTCTCCATGAATACATTCAGCCCCTTCTCGATGGCGTAGCCGAAATGTACCCACCGGAAGGCCAGCGGCGAAGTGAAAATGGCGACGTCGCCCGGCTTCAGACAGTCCATCGCCTTCTGGTAGCCGTCGAAACCGACGAACTGTCGTTCCTGGGGCACGTCGACCCGGTCGGCGAATTGCTTCTTGAGATTGTTCACACTGCTTTGCAGTCGGTGCTCAAAGACGTCGGCCATGGCGACCAGCTTGACCGGGCCCTGCTTGACCGACATGGCGTTGGCCGCCGCACCGGTGCCCCGCCCGCCGCAACCGATCAGGGCCACCTGGATCGTGTTGTCCTCGGCCGCATGGACCCGAGGGACGGCCATGCCGACCAGGCTCGTTGCCGCCGCAATCTGGCCGGAATGCTTCAAGAACTCACGACGCGAGGAGACGTGTTTCGTGGTTTCGCTCATGGCGGACCTCCTGATGGGTATGTGTTTGGCAGATCGATTCCGAAAACCGGCACGCAACGGCACGTTGGCCCCTATTCCTGGGTGGGGTCTGAGTTCTCAATTATCGTTGCTCCGCGGGCGCGTTGCAAGGGATTGGCGAAAGTCAGCCCATCTTGCCTGTCACACGGCAAGGGGGTGGCCCAAATTCAATCGATTGCGAGCACGCGGTCCGTGCCCCCAGTCCGTCGTAAAGGGCGGCGGTCAGACGGATGGGAATCATCGAATCAGTCTTTCCAACCCGGACATCCGCTACCACCCACCTGCCGTCGCCCCGGTCGTGCGTCCGGTAACCGTTTCTGCAACCTATCTTTGGACGGTGTTGGGGTATGCGACCGGTGGCGATGCTGTGCTTGGCCCTGCCTGGGATGCGCCGAGAAACAACCTTGGTACATACGGAGAGAGAAAGCTGTTATGTCCGACAACATAGCGGACCAGAAGAAGAGCGTGCGACGGGCGTTCCGTCTGGGAACGTACACCACGGTCTTGGCAGTCATCTGGACGGCGATCATCGGCGTTTCTCTGATGTGGAACGTGCATGAGCAAGGGCGGGCAACGAAGGAAGTGGCCCGCACCCAAGCGCGCGTCGGATTCGACAAAGACGTTCTCTACCGCCGGTGGAACGCCATGCACGGCGGCGTGTATGTTCCGGCGACGGAGACGACGATCCCCAACCCGCACCTGGACGTACACGAGCGGGACATCGAGACGCCGGCCGGCCGGGCCCTGACGCTGATCAACCCGGCGTCCATGACCCGACAAGTTCATGAGTTGGGCGCCCAGACCAATGGGGTCCAAGGTCACATCACGAGTCTCACCCCCATCCGCCCCGAGAATGTCGCCGACCGGTGGGAAACCGCGGCGCTGGAAGCATTTGAGCGCGGCGTTCCGGAACATAGCTCGATCGAAGAGTTCCGCGGCGAGCCCCACCTCCGTCTGATGCGCCCTCTCATGACCGAGAAGGGATGTCTGAAATGCCACGCCGCGCAAGGATACCAGGTGGGTGACGTCCGCGGCGGTATCAGCGTTTCAGTGCCCATGGCTCCCCTTCAGGCTGCTGGACGCGCGACGATGATCTCGATCGCCGTGTGCCACGCGTTCTTCTGGGCCCTGGGACTGGGAGGAATCGGGCTGGCATATCGACATCTGCGAGCCCACATCCGTGAGCGCAATCGGGCGGAGGAGCGACTGCTCCGCTCAAGAACGAAGTTCCGCACGCTCTACAACTCGACCAGCGACGCGGTCATGCTACTCGACGAAAAGAGCTTCTTCGACTGCAACGACGCCACGGTGCGAATCTTCGGGTGCAAGGACAAGGCGGAGTTCCGCACCAAACATCCGGCCGATTTGTCTCCCGCCGAGCAGCCCTGCGGCACCGACTCCATGACCCTGGCCAACCGCCGGATCGCCACCGCCCTGGAAAAGGGGAGCAATCAATTCGAGTGGATACACCAGCGGCAGGACACCAACAAGGCCTTTCCCGCCGAGGTTTTGCTCAACGCCCTGGAGTTGGACGGCCGGCCGGTCCTCCAGGCGGTGGTCCGCGACGTCACCAAGCGCAAGCAGGCCGAAGAGGAGCGGGACCGCTCCCGGAACACGTTCCAGAAGATACTGGAATCCATGCCGGTCGGCATGGCGATCATCGGCCGGGACAAGATCGTTCGCCAAGTGAATTCGGCGGCCCTGGCCATGATGGAGTACGATTCCGACGAGCAGGTTGTCGGCTGCGAGTGCCACCAGACGCTCTGCGCGTCCCCAAGAGACAAGTGTCCCGTTCTCGACTTGGGAATGGCGGCCGGCACCACGGAGAGGGTGCTCGTCACCAAGGACAAGACGAAGGTCCCGATTCTCAAGACGGTGGTTCCCCTGACGCTTAACGACGAGGACGTGCTACTGGAAACGTTCGTGGACATCACCGAGCGGAAGCGGGCCGAACAACAGATCCAGGACTACGCCGCCGCGCTGGAGGGCAACAATCTGGCACTGGAACAACTGAACGAATCCGTCGAGGCGGCCGACCGCGCCAAGAGCGAGTTCCTGGCCAATAT
>JABMRP010000642.1 GCA_013202535.1 Planctomycetota bacterium | reverse complement strand
GGTGGCGGCCGATCACCGAGGGTCAGCCGCCGCCACACATGGCGCGCTCGCCGCCATACGCCGCCGATCAATCGGCGAGTCAGCTTCAAAGAAGTGTCGGACGGCACCATCGGGCTTTCCGTTACGGGAAATGCGAATTCCACCCCCGGCCATTATCGCCGATGTGGCACCTCCTTCCAATGCGAATCGCCGCCAGACCGGCTATCCGCGGGGCAAGAGACGGCATAAAATGCGATTGGAGTGCTATTCTCTCACTTTCCCGCACGGATTCCACATGCCGGCCGCTGATAACGCCCCGAATTCCCCCGCCTCGACCAACCCGCTCCCGATGACGGCCGAGGAGGTCGCGGCCCGGGGATGGGAGTCCGTCGACGTCGTGTTCGTCACCGGCGACGCCTACGTCGATCATCCCAGCTTCGCGATGGCCCTGTTGGGACGCCTGCTTGAGGCCGAGGGCTATCGGGTGGCCATCCTCAGTCAGCCGGATTGGCATTCCTGCAAGCCCTGGCAGACGTTCGGCCGGCCGCGGTTATGCTTCGCCGTCAGCGCCGGCAACATGGACTCGATGATCAACCACTACACGGCCAACCGAAAGGTCCGCAACGACGACGCTTACAGCCCCGGCGGTCAGATCGGGCGGCGTCCGAATCGGGCGACCCTGGCCTATTGCCAGCGGGCTCGCGAAGCCTACAAGGGCGTGCCGGTGATCGCCGGCGGAGTGGAGGCCAGTTTGCGGAGGCTGGCCCATTACGACTACTGGAGCGACAAAGTACGTCGTTCGATTCTCACCGACGCCAAGCCCGATCTGCTGGTCTTTGGCATGGGCGAACGGGCCATCGTCGAAATCGTCCGCCGGCTCGACGCCGGTGAACCGATCGCCCGATCGCGCGACTTGCGGGGCGTGGCTTACCGCTTGGGTGCCAGCGAAACGCCGCCGAGCGAGCACACGATCGAGCTGCCCACGTACGAAGCCGTCTCGACCGATCCCCGCGCCTTCGCCCGGATGACCCGGCTTGCCCACCACGAGACCAATCCGCACAACGCCCGGCGGCTCGTGCAGTATCACGATCGCGAGGCGGTGGTCGTGAATCCACCGGCCATGCCGCTGGAGGAGGCCGAGATGGATCGCGTGTACGGGCTGCCCTACACGCGGCGTCCGCATCCGGCTTACGGCGAGCAGCCGATTCCCGCTTTCGGAGTCGTCAAGGACTCGATCCAGATCATGCGGGGATGTTTCGGCGGCTGCACGTTCTGTTCGATTACCGCCCACGAGGGGCGCATCATTCAGAGCCGCAGCCAGGAGTCGATCACCGCCGAGATCCGGCGGATGGCCCAGCGGCCGGATTTCAAGGGCACGATCAGCGACATCGGCGGCCCCACGGCCAACATGTATCGCATGGCCTGCACGCGCCCGGAAGTGCAGGCGAAATGCCGGCGGCCCAGTTGCGTGCATCCGACCATCTGCAAGCTGCTCGATACCGACCACGGCCCGCTGCGCGAGTTGATGAAGTCGGCCCGGGGGCAAGAGGGCGTGCGACGCGTGCTGGTTGCCTCGGGCTTGCGGATGGACCTGGCCCAGCGCGACCCGAAATACCTTGAGGAACTGGCGGCCCATCACGTGGGCGGGCATCTCAAGGTGGCCCCCGAACACAGCGACCCGGAAGTGCTGCGGTTGATGAAGAAACCGTCGATCGAAAACTTCGAGTCCTTCGCCCAAAAGTTTGCCAAGGTCTCGCGTAAAGCGGGCAAGGAGCAATACCTCGTCCCCTACTTCATCTCCGGCCACCCGGGCAGCGACCTGCCGGCGATGATCGATCTGGCCGTGTATCTGAAGCAGAACAACTACCGCATCGAACAGGTACAGGACTTCATCCCCGGCCCGTTCGACGTGGCCACCTGCATGTATCACACGGGCATCGACCCGATGACCGGCGAAGAAGTCTACGTGGCCAAAGGTGCCAACCAGCGACGCATGCAACGCGCCCTGCTGCAATACTACCGGCCGGAAAACTACCGCGACGTTCGCCGCGCCTTGGAAGAGGCCGGCCGCACCGATCTCATCGGCCCCGGCGCCGACTGTCTGATCCGTTCCACGCCGCCCAAAGAAGCGCGAACGAAAAAGAAACCCCCGCGCCGCCGAGCAAAGAACGCCGGTTACCGTCCGCATCGCAAGTAGTCTGTAGTATCACCCTACAATCTTCTGAGAAGCTCGGATTATTTCTCTTCCACCACTTGGAACTGCCGGTCGCCGGAACTGTAGACGATGACGGCCAGCATCGGCTCTTTAGGGAAAGTTCGCGCCTTGTGCGGAACGCCCCGCGGGATGCGCAGGACGTCGCCCTTACGGAGCACGATTGTTTTCTCGCCGAGCACGTGCTCGCAGGAGCCGGAGAGCACGTAGAGATGCTCTTCGCAGTTGGCATGGACGTGCATGGGATTGCGTTGGCCGGCGTTGAGTTGCACCAGGCCGAACGTCATCTCCGCCTTCGGATCGAGCTTGGAACTCATCAGCCAGCGGATCCATCCCCAGGGGTATTCGATCTTCTCCACCTTGTCGAAGTTCTGCAACATGGTGGCAATCGCCGCGTCGTCGATCTTCGGCGGAGCGTCTCCTTCGGCGGCGTCCAGTGTCG
>JABMRP010000641.1 GCA_013202535.1 Planctomycetota bacterium | reverse complement strand
TTGCTGCGGTGCCGAGCCGTTGTTCTTCCTCGACTACGTGGCCATGCCCAAGGACGATCCTTCGCTGCTGGAGCAAATCGTCGAGGGGATCGCCACCGGCTGTGCCGAAAGCGACTGTGCCCTGTTGGGCGGCGAGACGGCCATTATGCCCGACCTCTATCGCCAGGGGGATTACGATCTGGCCGGCTTTTGCGTCGGAGTGGTCGAACGGCGGCACGTGATCGACGGGTCGGCGATCGCCGCGGGCGACGTCGTCATCGGGGCGGCTTCGGCCGGACTGCATTCCAACGGGTTCAGCCTGGTGCGCAAAGTCGTCTTCGACGTGGCCAAGTTGGAGGCATCGACTTTCATCGACGAATTGGACGCGACCGTCGGAGAGGCGCTGATCAAACCGACGCGACTGTACGCCCGACCGGTTCGGAAGATTCTCACCCATTACCGCGTAAAAAGCGTCGTTCACGGCATCGCCCACATCACCGGCGGCGGACTGCACGAGAACCTCGAGCGGATCCTGCCCGAGGGCGTCGAGGTGTGCATTCAGCGCAACAGTTGGACCGTGCCGCCGATCTTCCCCTGGCTCGCGAAACTCGGCGAAATCGACGCCGACGAGATGGACCGCGTCTTCAACATGGGCGTCGGACTGGCGCTGGTGGTCAGTCCCTATTACGCCGAAAGCATCTGCGCCCAGTTAGCCTCCTCGGGCATCGAAAGCTGGCAGATCGGCGAAGTGAAAGCAGGCAAGCGGGGCGTGCGTTGGGGTTGATTCTTGGTGCCAGGCGTGACCAACGACTCCCCCGTTTCACTCTTTCTCGCGTGAAGGGCCCGCTCGGTTGATCGCGTCGACGACCATCTGCACCGTGTAGCTGTCGCGCATCACAATCGGCGAGTTGGGGTCGCCCGCCGGGTAGATGGCCAGCACGGGAACCTGCTTGCTGGCCAGCATCTCCAGCATTCGGCTGACCTCCGGGGATTCCCGATCGGTCCAGTCGGCTCGCAAGGCCACCACGCCGTTGGTGCGGGCGGCCTCGGCCACGGCATCCGTGTTGAGGATCGTGTTCTCCAGCACCTTGCAGTTCGGGCACCAGTCGGCCGTGAAGTCGATCATCACGGTGTTGAGAAACTTCTGCTCCACTTTGGACTCGGGATCACCCGGCACGAGATACTGCTGCTCGATCTGCTCGGCCACTTTACGCTCGACGCGAGTATCGAACCGCTCGGCCATGACCGTCTGAAGGCCGGGAAGCGAGTACCATCGACCGGGAGCAATCTTGGCCAGTCCAGGAAACATGAAGAGCCACGCCAGACCCACGAACACGGCCGCCGAGAGCCAGGCTTGCAGCTTGACTGCCGGCGGAACGGTGACCGGCGTTCGGCCGACCCACCAGCATCCGGCCCAAAGGGCAAACAGCAGACCCACTGTCGGCACAACGTAAGACCACTGGAGGAACGAGAAGATGTAGACAACCGTCCCCAGAAGCACGAAGCCCATAATCTGCTTGAAGGTATCCATCCAGGCGCCCGGTTTGGGGAGAAAGGCGATCAGCTTGGGAAAGGCGCCGATCAACAGGTACGGGCTGGCCATACCCAGGCCCACGCTGGCAAATCCCACGTACGTTTGCAGCGGCGGCTGGCTGACGGCCCAAGCCAAAGCCGACCCCATGAGAGGCCCCGTACAAGGCGTGGCCAGAATCGTGGTGATGACCCCCTTGGAAAAGGCGCCCGCAAAACCCTCCTTTTGCGTCATTTCGACCGACTTGCCACTGCCGACAAACCCCGGAATGGGAATCTCCCAAACGCCCAGGAAACTCAACGCCATGGCAAAGACCACGGCCACGAGCGTGATGTTGAAGACGGGAAATTGGAACTGCCGCGACCAGCCAACGTCGAAAAAGGCCGCCGGCGTGGCTAACACGAGGAAGACCGACAACAGTCCCAGCGAGTACCAGATATTGAGCAACAGTGCTTGACGCCGGTCATGACCGGCCTGTTCGACGAAGGAGAGAATCTTCAACCCGATGACCGGCAACACGCACGGCATAATGTTCAAGGTAATCCCGCCGATAAAGCCAAAGACCACCGCCCACCAGATCGACATGCCGCCGACTTGCTTCTCGGCGTTTTCCCGTGCCGTTTCCTCGTCGTACCCTTCGCCGTCCAGATCGCGAAATGCTTTGATCGTGGTAAACGGTTTCCAGTGCAACGAGCCCGTGCCGGGCGCCGCCGGTGTGACCGACGGGTAAGCCGGATCGACGGGCAGTTGGGGCGGATGCTCGGGAATCTGTGGCAGCGGACCCCCTTCGGAAGGCGCGCCCAACTGCTCCGGCGGAAGACGCACGCCGCGGCCCTGGTGGGCGACAAAGGGGAAATTCTTCGGTGCCAGGCAACCGGTTTCCGTGCAGATTTGCCCGTACACGCCGCCGGTGATCTCCAACTTCCGCGGATCGGCTTTGGGGGCAATCGGAGCGTGCCATACGACCTGGCCATGGTGTATCTCGACGATCGCATTGTTGAAGCCCGGCTCCGGCTTCTTCTCCGGTGGCGGAAAGGCCCGAAACGGCCCCAATTGCGTGAATGCCTCGCTCCGGTCCAATCGGATCTGGGTGGTGATCGGCCCGATCCCCTTGGGCTGAGTGATCGAGTAGACGTGCGACCCCTGGGCGACCGTGGCGATGACAAACAGCCGGGCGGGCTGGTCCGCGGTGGCC
>JABMRP010000640.1 GCA_013202535.1 Planctomycetota bacterium | reverse complement strand
GAGGCGGGATCGCTTGCCAGCTTGGTCAAGGCGCCCACCGCCTTGACGTCGCGACGAACTCCAATCGAGTTGATCACCCCGGCCAAGAGCCGCCCATGGAGTCTTCCCAGGGCGTCACGCAGGGCGTCGTCGACACTCGGGTCCGGAATCGGCTCCAGGCCAAACCGCGCGTAGCTGCTGAGCCTCTCATCGGCCAAAAGCGCGGCCAATGCCGGCACCGCTTCCTTGGTGCCGATAAGAGCCAATCGCTGGCATGCTTTGGCCTTGTCGAACGGTGCGGCATCCGACTGCAACACCACAATGAGTTTGGCGACTTCGGCACTCCTCGCCGCACCATCCTGCGCACCCGACACGGTCCCTTGGCCCCACGAGCGCGCCGGCGCTAAAGCAATGAGAAGAGCCGCTGCAAGTGTCGCGGACGCGTTTCGGAAACTCCTCATCATAATTACACCTCTTGGTCTTACCATCTTTGCACCAATTCGGCGGAAGCCTTCGCACACAGCGACTACATGTGCCAAGGCTCGCGCATGGCGCGCGTCCGCATGCGATTGGCCTCGTCGTCACCAATAAACGCTTCTTTCGCAGGGTCGAATGCCACCTTGCGGTCGAGCATCCAGGCAATGGCCGCCGCATGGGAGGCGACGTGCGAAGAGCGGGCGATGTCGGCGTTGGTCACCGGCTGAGCCCGAGATTTCACGCAGTCGAAGAAGTTGCGGGCGTGCGACGTGGCAGAGATCCCCTCCTCTGTGAAGTCCGTTCGCTCCGTCCGCAACGTCTCCGGATGGAGTGCGATCTTCCCGCTATCGCCTGTTTCCACCCAACCTTCTTCTCCTTCGAATCGCACCGGGAGCGACCCGAGATTGAGCCAGCCGTCGGGATCATTGGAACGCATCACCAACTTCACTCCGTTGGCATACCGGGCATGCACGACTCGTTTCGCTGCATAGCCGCGCGCCGCGCCTACCGGCTCAAACTCCACCGGCGTCGTGCCATCGGCTTGGTTGGCCCACTGACACAAATCGACGCTGTGGCTGGCCCAATTCAAGAATCCCCCGCCGGCATTGAAGTCGAAGTGGCACAGCCATCCCCCAATCCCGGCGACGTACTCATGATTGTACGGTCGCCAGGGAGCCGGTCCCAGCCACAGGTCCCAGTCGACCATTTCCTTGGGCGGCTCGGGCTCCGCCGGAAGCCAATCGTGGACGACTTGTGGCCTGTAATAAGCGATGGAGGCATGAAGGGTGTGGAGTTTTCCCAGCTTCCCGCTGCGTGCCAAACCAATGGCGAACTTGAAATTGCCGATGCTTCGCCGCTGCGTTCCGACCTGGAACACGCGTCCGTAGCGCCGCATGGTCTCGGCCAAGATCTGGCTCTCGCCAATCGTCATCGAACAGGGCTTCTCGCAGTAGACATCCTTGCCCGCTTTCGCCGCCATGACGGAGCCCAGCGCGTGCCAGCGGTCGCCCGTGGTGATCAGTACGGCGTCGATGTCTCTTCGTGCAAGCAGTTCAGAAAGGTCGCGATACGTGGCGCAATCCTTGTTGCCGTACTTGCCATCTGCCATATCCTTGATCGCCTTACGCCGATCGGCCCGGATATCGCAGATGGCCAGAAACTGCGCATCCGGCTGTGACAGCATGTCGCGCAGGACAGCGACACCACGGCTGTTGATCCCGATGCCGCCCACCGTGATCCGCTCGCTGGCGGCCGCGCGTCCATCCTTGCCAAGTGCTGGCCCGGGAACAAACACGGGAGCGGCTAGCACCGCGCTGGCCTTGGCAGTCGTGGTAAGAAACCGCCGCCGCGTCATCGTCGAGTTCTTGACGTTCATTAGTTCTACTGTCTAACCTCTATTGACCCAACTTAAGTGGTTTCGTACAAACACCTTCCTCACGGATGTCCCTAAGGAAGGAGGAAGTCGATGGAACGACGCTTTGAACTTCGGAAGGAAGAGTTGATGGTGGACTCGGAAGTCCATCCGGCGGTGTTTGACGGCATGATGTCGCGGCTGGAGAGGTTCGCCGAGCCGTTTGCCGAGTGTCTTCGACGCCCGGAACAAAGGGAGCATGCCCAGACGTATGTCCGGGGCTTGCTGTCGGATGTGGAAAAGAAGAATGCCGAGGCGATCGCCTATCGCCACGACCAGGATCGCCAGGGGCTGCAAACGTTCATCGGCACGGCGCCCTGGGACCACGGACCTCTGCTGGAGGAACTGACTCGCCAAGTCGGCCAGCAACTGGGAGAAAGCGACGGGGTGATCCTGTTCGACCCGTCGGCCTTTCCCAAGAAGGGCAGCCATTCGGTGGGCGTGGCGCGGCAGTGGTGCGGGCGGTTGGGCAAGGTGGACAACTGCCAGGTGGGGATCTTTATGGGTTATGCTTCGCGCAGTGAGCAGGCTTTGGTTGACATGCGGTTGTACCTTTCCAGGGAGTGGGCCAAGGACAGAAAACGCTGCAAGGAGTGCGGAGTTCCCAAGGCGGTCCGTTACCAGACTCGGCACGAATTGGCGCTTGAGATGCTTGACGGAAAGGGCCACTTGTTGCCTCACGCGTGGGTTACCGGGGACGACGAAATGGGCCGTCCGGCCTGGTTTCGCCGGGCCTTGGACGAGCGCACCGAGCAGTACTTGCTGGCTGTTCCCTCCAACACGACCATCCGCGATCTGGAAGCGCAGCAGCCTCCCTACTCCGGTCGTGGCCGCAAGCCGAAGCGGCCTTTCCAACAAGTTCGCGCCTGGTGTGAGTCCTTGCCGCAGCACGCGTGGACACGGCTGGAGGTCCGCGATGGAGACAAAGGGCCGCTGACAGTCGAGATCGTCAAGCGTCGCGTCGTGGCCAAGATTGACCGGAAGATCGGCCCCAAGGAAACGCTGGTGGTTATCCGCTGGGTCGACGAAGAAGGCCGGGTCAAGCACGACTACCACTTGTCGAATGCCTCGGCAGAGACGCCCCTGAAGGAATTCGCCCGTGTGGCCAATGCAGCACACCGTATCGAACAGTGCATCAAGCGCGGCAAGAGCGAAGCGGGCATGGCCGACTATCAAGTTCGTACGTGGATCGGCTGGCACCATCATATCACGCTCTCACTGATTGCCACTTGGTTTCTGGTGCAAGAGGCAGGGCGGGGGAAAAAAATGGACGCCGGCCATCACGGTCCCGCAGATTCGTATACGTCTTGCCCAGATCTTGCGCAGCGCCTGCGGATGCGACACGCCCGCTCGAATCAGACGAGAATGCACGCGTTGGCTTCAGCGCAACGAACTGGCACGACTCTATCACCACCGAGCACGTAACCGCTTGCCTCGAAGGAAGTTTCACCTACGAACATGAGCCCATACAGTAGAAGTAGAATGTCCCCCTTTTCCCTTGATCGAGTGAGGCCTTGCCATGACCCTTCTTCGGCTGTTCGGTTTTGTCACCCTGACTGCGTTGGTTTTGTCGACCATTGCCGCCAGCCCCGGCGCGGCGTTTTTTGCCTTTGTCGATTACCCCAGCCTGATGCTGGTGGTTGGCGGAACGTTTGCCGTTTTGATGATCGCGTGCGACGTGGACGATTGGCGCAATGCGCGTCGCGTGGTGATTGGCCCGCGCAAAGCGCTCGATCGGGGCGGCTATCGGTCGGCCGCGCGATTCTTCGGACAGGCGAGCCGCGCGGCGATCGCGATGGGGGTGATAGGGCACTTGATCGGCCTGATCATCATGCTCGGACAGTTCAACGATCCGAACGCTCTCGGACCCGGAATGGCCGTATCGCTGATCAGTGCGCTTTACGGCCTGGGACTCTCCGAGTTCTTTTTCGTGCCGATGCAAACGACCGCCCTGAAACGGGCGGAATCGGACGAGCAACCCGGCGTGGGTCGCGCGACGCCGTTGGTATTGATGCTGTTCGTGATCTTTTCGGTCGGTTTGTTCTGCGTTCTGTTGGTGTCGATGATGTAGAAGAAAAGGTGGTTCGAGGCCCCAGCCTACCGGGTTGGGGACGCGAAGCGTCAGGGGAAGTGCGTTCCCACGAAAATTCCGTCATATTACTGAGACAGAAAAGGGGAGACAGGGAGAGAAAAGGGGACATTCTACTTTTCCGGGCTTGATCGGGGCCGGCCGCGGGGACGGAGGCTCGACTCCAGCCCTAGGCGCCTCGCTGTCCGCCGCTGCCGTCCACAGGCATCCAGTTTTGTACAGCCAGGATAGCCCAGTGTCAAACCCCCTGCGCGAGCGTGGCCAAATATTGGGCTGGAATTTGGGCCGCCGGATGGCGTAGGATCGGGGTGGGGGAGAGGGGAGAGTCCAGAGTTGAGAGTCGAGAGCGAAGAGAAACTTGACGGGGTCGAGCGGAGTGTTGCGATGAACACGAATCCTGAAACGACGAGCGCGGAGCGTGCGGGCATGGGGACGCGAAGCGTCCACGGGAGCGTGACGACGCAGAGCGTCGTCACGAGGTGTTCGGTTGCGAG
>JABMRP010000639.1 GCA_013202535.1 Planctomycetota bacterium | reverse complement strand
CGTTGCGGCCACTTCCACACAAGGAACCCACCCATGCGAACCTTCATCCTGAAAATCATCGTCGGTCTCACAATCACCGCCGTCACAACGCCCCTCGCGGCGGCCGAGCGCCCGAACATCCTCTTCGCCATTGCCGATGATTGGGGCTGGCCACATGCGAGCGTGCTGGGCGAGCCGGTGATCGAGACGCCGACGTTTGATCGGCTGGCGAAGGAGGGGGTGCTGTTCAATCATACGTACGTGGCCACGCCGTCGTGTACGGCGTCGAGGGGGGCGATTTTGACGGGGCAGGCGATTCATCGGTTGGAGGTGGGGGGGAATCTTTGGAGTCGGTTGCCGGCGAAGTTTGAAGTGTATCCAGACCTGTTGGAAGAGGCTGGGTACACGGTTGGATATACGAGAAAGGGTTGGGGACCCGGCACGATCAAAGACACGGGCCGTACGCGCAATCCGGCCGGGCCGCGGTTTAAGGATTTGGCCGAGTTTCTTAAGAGCGTGCCCGAGGGGGAACCGTTTTGCTTCTGGTTCGGGAGCTTCGATCCGCATCGGGGTTACAAGCTCAACTCCGGCGCCGACAGCGGCATGAATCTGGCGGACGTGCGCGTGCCGGCGTTCTTGCCCGATACGCCGGTGGTACGGGGCGATGTTTGCGACTACTTCTTCGAGGTGCAACGGTTCGACCGCGAGGTGGGCGAAATGCTCCAACTGCTCCGCAAGGCCGGCAAGCTCGACAACACGATCGTCGTGATGACCGGCGACCACGGCATGCCCTTCCCCCGGGCCAAGACCAATCTCTACGACAGCGGCACCCGCGTGGCGATGGCCGTGCGCTGGGGCGAGAAGATCAAGCCGGGCCGGGTGGTCGACGATTTCGTCAGCTTCACCGACTTCGCTCCCACGTTTCTCGAAGCGGCCGGGCTAAAACCCCTGGAGGCCATGACCGGGCGGAGCTTCTTCGATCTGCTCGTGGCCGACGCCTCGGGCCGAATCGACGCCAGCCGCGACAAGGTGATCTGGGAGCGCGAGCGGCATACGGTCTGTCGTCCCGACGGCCAGAGTTACCCGGTCCGGGCGATTCGCACGCACGAGTTTCTCTACAAACGCAACCTGCGTCCGCATCTCTGGCCCGCCGGCGATCCCGAGGCGTTTCGCGATTGCGACGGTTCGCCGTCGAAGACCGAGATTCTCAAGCGTCGCACCGAGCCGGCCATCGCCCCGTTCTTCGAGTGGGCCTTCGCCAAGCGTCCGGCCGAGGAGCTTTATGATCTGAAGAAGGATTCCGACCAGTTACACAACGTCGCCGGCCGGCCGGAATACGCGGCGATCCAAAAGCAACTCCGCGCCGATCTCGACCACTGGATGACCGCCACCGCCGACCCCCGCGCCACCGGCGAGGTGGACCTCTGGGATACATGCCAGTACATGGGGCGATGAGGGATCGAACACCTTCTCGCTGGGGAATCTGCACATGCGCGTCCATCTGAAATCCCGCGGTTTCACGCTCGTCGAGTTGTTGGTGGTGATCGCCATTATCGGGATCCTCATCGGGCTGTTGTTGCCCGCGGTGCAGGCGGTTCGGGCGGCGGCGCGGCGGATGCAGTGTAGCAATAATCTCAAACAGATCGGGCTGGCGCTGCACAACTATCACACGGCCCACGGGACGTTTCCCTACGGGTCGGGTGATTGTTGCTCAAGGGCGACTCCCGCGGCGTGGGGTGGCGTCTGGCCGACGATGATTCTGCCGTACATGGAGCAGAGCCCGCTGCACGACCAGATCGACTTCAACCTGCACACGCAGGATCTGCCGACCGATGTGCTTGAGACGGTGATTCCCACGTACATTTGTCCCAGCGACCCGGCCGGGGCTGATCCGGTGCTGGATAATCGCTACGCCGCCCACAATCCGCCGAAGGCCATGGGGCTCTGGTACGCCGGTTCGATGGGGCCCACGGACACGACCTGGGGACAGTGCTTCTTCTGCCCCGACCAGACGCCCAGCGACGGTAATTGGTGCTGCCAGGGACACAACTACGGCACGCTTCCCGGCTACGGATACGGACCGGGAAGCACCGTGGGGCTATTCGGGCGGTACAAGAAAGCCATTCGCATCGAAGACGTGACCGATGGAACGTCCAACACGATCATGATCGGCGAAACCCTGCCCGGGCAGTGCCAATTCATCTCCGCCTTCGCGGTCAACTTCAACATCTGCCCGACCAACATCCCCCTGAACTTCCACACGGAACCCAGCGAGTCGGGCGTTTGGTATCGGGCCTGCGGATTCAAGAGCCATCATCCCGGCGGAGCCCATTTCCTCATGGCCGACGGCAGCACGCACTTCTTCAGCGAGAGTATCGATTTCCAACTTTACAACGCACTGGGGACCCGCGCGGGCGGCGAGGTGGTGAAACTCCCGTAGGACACGTCATGAAATCACTTCCGTATAGTAGCCATCTCGCTCCCCGAGATGTGGCCCGAAAAGCACTGAACCTTCAAGAGCTACATCTCGCGGAGCGAGATGGCTACTATACGCACCGAATCCTTCTGCCCGTTGTCGGCGTTCTGGCGTTGCTCGTGGCGGGCTGCGGTCCCTCTCGGCCCGAAACCGTACCGGTCTCGGGCATGGTGACGGTCGACGGTGGTGCGCCTCCCGGCCCCGGCCTCATCTACTTCATCACGCTGGAAGCCGCCGAGGGATTCGACAAGCGGCCGGCGACCGCCGAATTCGACGCCACGGGCCGATACACGGCCAAGACATTCGTGCCTGGCGACGGCCTGATGCCCGGTCGGTACGGCGTTTCGGTGGAATGCTGGGAAGTGGCCCCGAACATGGACGGCCGCCCCATGAAGAGCTATATTGGCCCTCGTTATGGATCGCCCGCCACCAGCGGTTTGGAGGAGGTGGTGATCGAACCGGGATCCGGCGACCGCGAAATCGACTTCGAACTGTCCAGCCGGTAGCTCGTTACGAGAATATGCAACGAAAGGACGAAGCATGAGAATCAAGACTCCATTGGCAGTGGCCTTCCTGTTTTCCCTTACCGCCACGGCCGTCGCCGAAGAACGGATGGCGCGTTACAACGTCGTCTGGGAAAGTCCGTCGAACGACTCCTCGGGCCAAATGCCGCTGGGCAATGGGGATATTGCCGCGGGGGTTTGTGTGATCGAGAACGGCGATCTGTATCTGCTGCTGGCGAAGAACGACGCGTATAACTACAACGGCGATATCTATAAGACCGGGCGCGTGCGCATCTCGCTGGAGCCCAACCCGCTTGCCGAGGGCAAGCCGTTTCGGCAGACGCTCGACCTGTCGACCGGTTCGGTGCGCATCGAAGCGGACGGCGTCAGCCTGTGTATTTGGGCGGACGCCAATCGGCCCGTGTATCATGTGGGAATCAATTCGCCCGAGGAGATCACCGTCAGCGCCGACGCGGACCTTTTCCAGCGTATCGACTCGTGTCAGCATAACACGTCGCGAGCGCCCATCGACGAGGATACGCAGGATGTGCGTCTGGAACGCGACTGCAACATTCTCTGGAAATTTACGGTGGG
>JABMRP010000638.1 GCA_013202535.1 Planctomycetota bacterium | reverse complement strand
TCGGGCCGTGTTGCTGGCGGCAACCACTTTGCCCAAGATGTTCCCGATGATGATGACCGCCGCCGGCACGCTCAGACCGGCCAAGGCGTTTATCATGGGGGTCGGCGTGGCCGGCCTGCAAGCCATCGCCACCGCCCGACGCCTGGGGGCGGTCGTTTCGGCCAACGATGTTCGCCCGGCGGTCAAAGAGCAGGTGGAAAGCCTGGGTGCCAAGTTCGTCCAGTTGGAGCTCGACACGGCCGCCGCCGAAGACAAGGGTGGGTACGCCAAGGAGATGGACGAGGAGTTCCTGCGGAAGCAGCGCGAGATGATCGCCCAGGTGGTTGCCCAGAGCGACGTGGTCATCACCACCGCGGCGATTCCCGGCAAGAAAGCCCCCACCCTGGTCACCGCCGAGATGGTCGCCGGCATGGCTCCGGGGTCGGTGATCGTCGATCTGGCGGCCGAGCGCGGCGGCAATTGCGAATTGACGCAACTGGGCACCGACGTGGTCCAACACGGGGTGACGATCCTCGGGCCGGCCAACCTGCCGTCGGATGTGCCCTATCATGCCAGCCAGATGTACGCCAAGAACATCAGCACGTTCCTCCTGCATCTGATCGGCGACACGCCGTCGGAGGACGGCCCATGGAAGCTCGACCTGGAAGACGAGATTATTCGCGACACGCTGATCGCTCGCCAGGGCCAGATCGTCAATTCCCGCGTGTGTGAACTGTTGGGGATCGAGCCACCCGGATCCGGCGAGCAAGAATAGGTAGCCGCGACTCCCACCCAAGGGAAAGCGGCCACCGCAAACGAGTCCAAGATTTCCGCAGGAGACGACAAGTGATGGGAAGCGAACTGTTTCTGCTGGCGGTTGATGCCGCCCCGGCGGCAGAGGGGCCGGATCTGCCGCTGATCCTCGGTTTGACCGTCTTCGTGTTGGCGGTCTTCGTGGGCTTTGAAATCATCACCAAGATCCCACCCACCCTGCACACGCCCTTGATGTCGGGCTCCAATGCCATCTCCGGGATCACCCTGGTCGGGGCCCTGTTGATGGCCGGGGCCGCTCACGAAGAGTTGCCCTATCTGGCCTGGGGGCTGGGGTTCGCTGCCGTGGTTCTGGCCACGGTCAACGTGGTGGGCGGGTTCCTCGTCACCAACCGCATGTTGGAAATGTTTCGCAGGAAGAAATAGCCGTGGATGCACAAACCCAAGATACCCTGATCAAACTGGCCTACCTGGCGGCGGCCGTGCTGTTTATTCTCGGGCTGAAAGGATTGACCCATCCTCGCACGGCCGTCCGCGGAAACCTCCTCGGGGCCCTGGCGATGCTCGTGGCCGTGGTGGCCACGCTGGCCGATCAAGATCTGTTGCAGCATCCGATGGGCTACTGGTTGATCGGCACGGGGTTGCTCATCGGGACGGTGATCGGTGCGGTGCTGGCGGTGAAGATCCAAATGACCGCCATGCCGCAGATGGTGGCCTTGTTCAACGGCTTTGGCGGGGCCGCTTCGGTACTGGTGGCCGGTGCCGAATTGATCACCCACGCGCCGCAAGAGGCGGGCATCGATTCGACGATCACCTCCGGGCTGCTGGCCGGGCTGATCGGGGCGGTGACTTTCTGGGGGAGCCTGATCGCCTTTGCCAAGCTCCAGGAGATTCCCGCCTTCAAGAAACCGCTGCAGTATCCCGCCCGACAGCCGCTCAACGCCTTGCTGGCGGTCATCGTGGTGGCCTTACTGGTCCTCGGCGTGCTCTTCCCGGGGCAGGCCTGGTGGCTCTACTTTGTGTTGGTGCTGGTCGCTTCGGTCTTGGGCCTGACGCTGGTCAATCCCATCGGCGGGGCCGACATGCCGGTGGTCATCGCCCTGTTGAACTCCTACTCCGGCCTGGCCGCCGCGGCCACCGGATTCGTGCTCGGCAACACGGTGCTGATCATCGCCGGAGCGCTGGTCGGCGCCTCGGGTCTGATCCTCACGCGGATCATGTGCAAGGCGATGAACCGTTCGTTGTCCCACGTACTCTTTGGCGTGATGGGGCCCAGCCAAGACGGTCCCTCGGCCGACGACGTGTACGAGGGCAAAGTGAAGTCGACTTCCGCCGAAGAGGTGGCCATGCTCTTCGACAGCGCCCGCCGCGTGGTGATCGTTCCCGGCTACGGCATGGCGGTCGCCCAGGCGCAACATGCGGTGCGCGATCTGATGGACCTTCTGGAATCGCGCGGCGTGGAGGTCGAGTTCGCCGTCCACCCGGTCGCCGGACGCATGCCGGGCCACATGAACGTGCTCTTGGCCGAGGCGGAAG
>JABMRP010000637.1 GCA_013202535.1 Planctomycetota bacterium | reverse complement strand
ACCTTGATCTCCAGCCCGGCCTTGGTGATGAAGTCCTCGAGCGTGAAGTTGGTCATGTAGCCGTTGTAGTACAACGGCCCGGTGCCCTTCTTGCGGAGCTCGATCTGATGCGGCCCCGGGGCCAGCTTCTCGCCCTCGACGACGAACTTGTTGTCGAACAGGAAGAGATTCGCCGGGGTGATCTCGACGGTCTTCTGCAGCTTGCCGTCCATGAAGACCTCGACGGTCAGCTCGGGCTTATCTTCGCCACTGGCACGCAGGAAGTCGGCCATCGCCTCGACGCACAACGACGTGTCGCGGGTCGAGTTCCAGTAGGTGGCGTGCTTGCGGTTGTTCAACAGATACTTGACCAGCCGCGGAGCCAACTCGCCCTTGGGATCGGTGCGGCAGAGCAGCTTCAGATAGTAGGCGTGCGCCTCGTACTCGCTGCCGTACCAATGCCACCAGTAGCCGCCGGGCAGATTGAGCCAGGCGCTCTGGTTCTCGTTGTCTTCGACGACATACTGGCCGATGTTCCGCATGATCATGGCCAGCTTCTCTTTCTGCTGCTGTTTCTCCAGGGCGATGCCGTACATGGCCATGCCGTAGACGGCCAGCTTGGTGCGATCGCGGTAGAGATACTCCATCATCTCGGCGTTGGCCACGTCGGCGTCGGCCAGCACCATGTAGACGAAAGCGTCGAGGTTGTCGGCCTGCGACTTCCAGGGCTTCACTTTGGGGTCCTTCTCGGCGTTTTTCAGCATCTGGACCTGCTTAGCCTGGTAACGCTTCAGCCAGGCGACGCCCTTTTCCAACATGCCGGGCACCAGGGCCACGTCGTTGGCCTTGGCGATTTGCAGGCCGTGGACGACGTAAGCGGTCGTGTGCGGAGCGGAATGTTCACCCCAACCCGAGAACCACCCCCAGCCGCCGTCGGAAAGCTGCATGTCGGTCAGCCGCTTGACGCCTTCCTTGACCATCTTGCGCACTTCGGCCTGGTCGAAGACCGGGTTGCGCTTGTAACGCTTCCATTGCTTGGCCCGTTCGGTATCGTCGCCGATTTCCTGGGCGTTGAGGTTGGTCCGCTTCTTCTGGATGTCTTCCAGATCGAGCTTCATGTCCAGCAGGATCTTCTGCGTGACAACCGTGGGCAGGAACCGGTTGAGCGTCTGCTCGGTGCATCCGTAGGGATAATCGACCAGATAGGGCAGCGCGTCGACCATCGCTCCGGCCAGGGTAGGCGAGTAGCGCACCTCCAGCCGGGATTGCTCGGGCCGACGATCGGCCGGCACGGTGACGGTGAACTTGCCGGCGGTTTCATCCGGGCGCAGCGCGCCACTGAAGGAATCCATCTTTAACATCCCGTGGATGTAACAGGTGAAGGTCATCTCCATGGCGTCCGACTCTTCGTCGGTCAGCGCTTTCATCCGCACGACCGCCTCGCCTTCGTCGGTCACCTTCACGCGCCAGTCGATTCGCGCTTCGCCGTTGGGTTCGATTTTGGCCGTTTGAATCGGCTCGCCCAATACTTCCAGCGTGCCGCCTTCGAGTTCCAGCGCGACGCGGACGTTCTTCTCGCTATCGAGATAGTTATGCACGTTGGCCGAGAGGACCACTTCGTCTTTCTGCACGAAGAACCGGGGCGCTTGCAGACGGATGATGAGGTCCTTGCGGGTGACCACGTCGGTCTGGCCTTCGCCGACCTTCGTGCCGTGGCCCATGCCCCAGACCTTGATCCGCCAGGTGGTGAGGTTCTCGGGCATTTCGAGTTCCACTTCGGCGATGCCTTTGGAGTCGGTCGTCAGCGCACCGACCCAGAGCGCCGTATCGGCGAACTTGCTGCGCACGGTCGGCTCGACCATCGCGGCACCACCGGGGGCACCGCCTCCGTTGGGAGCGGGCGCGGCCGCGGCGGCCATGTCCGCCATCGGTGCCGACTCGGACATGGCCATGGCCATGCCGGGTGCCATCGGAGCGGACGACTTCTGCATTCGGACACTATTTTGCATGCCGCCAAACGCCGCATGGCCGCCACCTCCGCGGCCTGAGCCGGCCACCACGCCGTTTTCATCGCCGATGGCGTCCAGGTCGTCGGCCACCGTGGCTCCGAACACCCCCAAAAAGCCCATCCCCTTGGTGCCGCGCTTGATGACGTTGTTGAAGTAACGCGTCAGGCTGCTTTCGGTTCGCGGGTTATGGTGACGGCGCCATTTCCAGAAGAATTCCTTGATATCGCCCACGTTGGACCCGCCGGAGATGTACTCGACCGACTTGTCGTAGATGGCCACTACGGTCGAGCCGACGAACGGTTCGCCGAAGAAGTCGGTCAGCTT
>JABMRP010000069.1 GCA_013202535.1 Planctomycetota bacterium | reverse complement strand
TTTGCTTGCCTTTCTTGGCCGGTATTGTTAGCCTACGGGCAGATGGAGAGGCACCATCTTTGGACCAGTTTCACTGAACAGGGAGAGGAGGTGCGTGATGAAGTGGCACATTCTTGTGGCGACGCTGACATCCGTGGCCTTGCTGACGGGTGTCCTGGCGATTCCTTCCGCGGTGTCGGCCGGCGAGCGGACCGGCGTGGTGTCGGGCATGGGAAAGTACAATCCCGACGACCCGACCGTCGAAATCTTCGCCGGCATGGCCGCCGGGCAACTCGAAGTCCACGTGATCGCCAGGGATTCGACGCAATGTCGGATCGTGGTGAAGAACAAGACCGACAAGCCGTTGAACGTGCGGCTGCCCGACCTGCTGGCCGCCGCGCCCGTCTTGGCGCAGCAGAGGGATCCCTTTCAGAATCCCTTCAACCAGAATAACAATAACCAAAACAACCGCAATGGCGCGCCCCAACAGTTGATGATGGGCAACCCCTTTATGGACAACCAGCAGGGCAACAACCAGCCCGGCAACAACCGGCAGCAGGGCAACAACCGGCAACCGATGTTCGGCTTCAACGTGACGCCGGAAAAAGAGGGCCGGTTCAAGATGACCGCCGCCTGTCTGGAACACGGCAAAGGCAACCCCCGGCCGGCTCATCCGTATGAACTGAAACGGCTGGAAACGGTCACCGCCAAGGCGGAAGTCCATGAACTCTGCCGGATGCTCGGCAGCGGCGAGATCGGCCAGCGGACGACCCAGGTAGCCGCCTGGCATCTGAACAACGACATGAGCTGGGACGAGCTGCGCGACCTTCGCGGAGAAATCGCCTTCGGTCGCATCACCAAGCCGTACTTTACTCGCAACGAGTTGGCCGCCGGCAAGGAGGCCGTGGAGACGATCACCGAGCGATTGAAGCAGCCGGAAGGGGAAGAGGGTAAAGGCCCAATGACCAAGGGCCAATGACCAAGGGTCGAGGGCTTGTGGCAATTTGGTAGCCAACCGGCTCTCGTCGGTGAGACGGGAGGTGCCGCTTCAGACGGGCGCCAGATCGGCTTCCTGTTGGGTGATTTGCTGCCGGAGATGACGGATCTCTTGGCGATAGGCGAGCCGTTCGGCCTGCCATTGGCGGAGTTCGTCGTCGGAGTCGTTGTGCCGCCGCTGAAGCTCCCTTTCCCGGGCGATCAGCCGGTCGGCCTGCTGCTCGATGGCCTTCTCCTGCCGGGTCACCCACTGCTCGACTTCCCGTTTCTGCTCGACGAGCGCCCGTTGCTGCGTAGACAACTCGCGCAGCAGGGTCTCGATTTCTTCCTTCCGCTCGGACATCTGCGACTGGGCCATCCGCCGATGGTCGGCGAGCCGGGCTCGCACCTCGGCCAACGAACGGGTCAATTCGGCCGGTGGCGCGCTGCCGGCCAGTTGTGCCCAGAGGTCCTCGCTCGCCAGACGCGCCTCCAGCGTCTCTCGATGGAGGCGGACAAGCTCCTGGCGAAGCGTTTCCAGCGTCTTCTGGCGCCGATCGACGTGTTCGCTCCGGCGGCGAATCGCCTCGCGACCGGCCTCAAGCTGGCCAATGGCCCGGCGCTGCTGCTCGGCCACCTGACGGCGGTCGGCACGGATCTGCCGGTGAAGCTCCTCGCGCTCCTGAAGCAACTGCTTGCGGAGTGCTTCCACCTCCGACGAACCCTGGGCCAATCGGGCCCGGCCGGCCTCGGTGGCTTCCCTCCGTCGGAGATGTTGCTCCCCAGCGGTGTGAGGGATGGCGCTGGAGGGTTTCGGAACCGGGGCCTCGGCTTGCCCCTGCATCGCGTCGCGCCGTCGTCTCAGGCCGGCGCGCAGCAACCGGATCAACTCCAGCGAGGCTTCCCGATGCCGATCGATTTGCTGCCGTTGCCAGCGCAGGGCGTCTTGCGACTTACGCTGCTTGGCCACAAAGGCGTCGCGAATTTCTTTCTGGTGGGCGACCATACGCTCCAGGTCGTCGGCCCGGGCGTCGAGTTCGGCCCGACGCTGCTCGATCTCCTCGCTTTGCTTCGCGAGCCCGTCGGCCGCTTTCTCCCAACCGGCCCGGCTGGCCTTGTCGGCAGTCGCCAGCCGCTGCAATCGCGCCTCGGCCTTCTTGCCGTCGGTTTCCAACGCCGCCTCGCGCTGCGACAACGCTTCCTGTCGGCGAACCAGCCAGATTCGTGCCTTGCGGACCTCGTTCTCCATTTGGGCCAGTTGAGCGTTGAGCCGGGCCTCGCGAAGGTCCAACTCTCCCTGTCGGCTATCCAGGTGGGCCGCCAACTCCTCGGCCTGTCGGCGAAGCGATTCGGTCACCTCGTCGGGCTGATCCGCCGGGGATGCTTCCGCATCGGCCGACACGGCAATGCCGGCGGCATCGGGCAAGCTGCCGGCGGCATCAATCAGGCTGTCGGCCTCCGGTGAATCGCTCAGCATATGGGCGGCGTCGATCCGAGTGGCCGAGGCGGCGATTGCCTCCGACGCCGGTTCGACCGAGTTGGAGGGGGATTCCGACGCGGGGGAAGATCCTTCGGGGGAAATCGTTTCTTGAATGTCACCCGACCTATCGCGGGTAGTGGCCTGTCCCATTGCGGGGTACCTCGACAGAGGGGAGCCGAGATGCCTGTCGGCAAATTCAGCGCAACCGGTAAACTTTATCCATGCTGTTTAATCGGCACGCTGCGGGGATGAGTCCAGTGTAAACGACTAAAGCGAGCGTTTAGCCCCCTCCCGCTTACGCCTTGGCCTGATCGATGGCCGCTTGAAGTCGTTCTTTCGGCTGGATACCCACGAACGTTTCGACGACCTGTCCGTCCTTGAAGAGCATCAGGGTGGGGATGCTCGCAACCTGAAAACCGGCGGCAGTCGTGGGATTCTGGTCGATGTCGAGCTTGCCGATTTTGATCGAGCCCTCATTCTCGGCCGCCAGTTGTTCGATTAGCGGGGCGATTTGTCGGCAGGGACCGCACCAGGGGGCCCAGAAATCGACGAGCACCGGCTCGGTCGCGCTCAGCACGTCGGCTTGAAAACTATCGTCGGTGAATTCGGCAACATTGGCCATCGATCGGATCTCCTGAGTTTTCTTGGTTCTCGCGTTATTATAAGGCTGTTGACCGATTCGTCAACGAACCGCGGAACAAGAATCCTCTGGAGCCGCCCCTTCGAGGCGGTCAGACCGGGCCGGCCAATTTAATCAGGGCGGCACGGAGTTTCTTCATGGTCAGAGGCATGGCGAGCACCATCCGGTGTTTGGCCCGGTGGGCCTCCTTCGCCCATTCCCGCTGATTCTCGCCCAACAGCAACAGCGCGGGCACCGGTCCGGTGTTCACATTGTCGCCGAACTCGTTGAACGCGGTCAGCCCGGCCTCGCCGAGATCTTGGCAGTTGATCACCACGCAGTCGGCCGTGTGGCCGTTTTGTTCAAATCGGCGTAAGGCGTGATGGGGATCGCTGGTCAACAGCACACGGTATCCGGCCCGTTTCAAGCCGCTACGAAAAACATCCTGCATCTGGGGGCTCGATTCAACAACCATCACCGACCGGGAGGGCTCATACGCTTCGACCGGTGTACCCGCGTCGCTGGCGGCTCCCCCACGCTGCGCCCCTTGCTTGCCGACGGAGCCTTTCGACAACCGCTTCAGCGCCGATCGCAAGTCGACCATCATCGCACCGGGCGTCTGGTATCGGCGTTCGGCGTTGAGCGTCATTGCCTTATTGACCACGGCCGTGATCGGGGCGGGAATGGTGGTGTCGAGTTGCTGAATGGGCGGCACATTGGTGAAGCGCCCCTTACTGAGCCGCTGGACCCGGTCACGGGTTTCGAGCAAAGGCGGCTGGCCGGTGAGCATGTGATAGAGCATGCAGCCGCAGAAGTAGATATCGCTGCGCGTATCATCGCGTCGCACGCCCGTGGCCCGTTCCAGGCCGGCATAGTCGATCGCCCGCGCGCTGTGTTCTTCCGAGGAATTCCCTCGGCCGGGATCCCCGATCGTGGCCAGCCCGAAATCGACCAGTTTCGCCTGGCCATCGGCGGAAATCAGCACGTTGCTCATTTTCAGATCGCGGTGCGTAAGTTCCCGCTCGAACGCATACTGGAGCCCGGCGGTCACGTCGGCCATGAGTTTGACCGATTCGAGCGGTTCGAGCTTCTTGCGAACCTTGACAAACTCGCGCAGATTTCGGCCTTCGACGAAGTCCATGACCAGGAAGTGCATCGTTTTGCGGGAGAAGATGTCGTGGATGGGTACGATGTTGGGATGCCGCAGTGTACATCCCAGCGCGCCCTCGCGGACGAATTGCTCGAAATGTTCCGGATTATCGCTGTAGCGGTTGCGCAACACCTTGACGGCCACCAGTTGGCCCGTCTCGCGGTGCTCCGCGCGATACACCCGGGCGAACGTCCCGCTGCCGACCAAATACATGACCTTATATTCGCCAAAGAAGAACCCGTGGCGGTCTCCTTTGACGAGCCGCTCGGCCTGGTAATTGGTGAGGAACTCGCGGCGCACCGTCTGCTGCAGGAAAGCATCGGAAGTGGCCGAACGGCTTCCCAGAACCGCCCAGACTTCCTGCAACTGCCGTTCGTCGAGCAGGCCCAGGTCGAACGCCCGCTGCGCAAGTTTTTCCGCCGTGGGTTGGGTGCTCATGGAGACGCTTTACCACCTCTTCGGATATGACGCATTCCGCCCTTTGGAACTAGGCGTCAACAATCTCTTACGTATCTATCGTATTCGAGCCATTGCCGTCTCGCAATATGCACCCTGGGCAGACCTTGATTTTCGCGTGCGGGAGGGCGGATTTGGGGGTGAGACGGGGTGGGGTGAGCGAATTGGCCCGGCCTGTCGCAAGGCAAGAAAACAAAACACCCCGGTCTTAGGGCACTCAAGACCGGAGTGTTTCCGTAGCGAGGCCGAAGCCTCCAAGGAAGAAAGCTGGATGGTCTCACCCTCCGCTTTCTACCTTAAGTCTACCCCTCATTCTTGCGTCTAGCCTTCATTTTGGTCCGGTTCTTCGATTTTTCGGCGAAATTCGTCACGTTCTCGCCGAGTGGCCTCCAGATCGAACACCAAATACTTCATATCCAGCCGCAGTTGGCTCAGCGCGTCTTGCACCAGACCAAGGATTCGCCGTCGACGCCGGGTGCTGTCGACCACCTGGGCCAGGGCCGGTTGTACGATCGGGAGGTGTTCGGGGGGCAGATTGTTGACCGCGGCGATCAATTGCACGATCTCTTGAGGAACTTCGCTATGGTCCGGGCGGCTTGTCTGCGGTTGCTGGCTCATGGGGGCTCCTTCGCTATGGGTGGTCCAGTTGCCGTTACAAGCATCCGGCGTGCCAGCATCCCGTGGAGAACCGACAATATTCCGTAACTCACCTCGTGGAAAGAAGTTACCGTTTGTCGGCATTTCTGGCCGCCGAGCCGTGCCGTGACAAAAACGCCTCGTCTGATATGGACGGCCATCACAAATCCTGATACAAGCTTGCTTTACGTCGAAGTTGCGACCGCAGGCGAAGTGTTGATTTTGTGCCACGATCCCATGCCCCGTTTTCACCATACCCTTGCCATCATCGGTGCCTTTGCCTTCGCGTTCCTTCTTGTAGGGGGTATCGCTGGTGGAGAATCCGCCTGGTACGAGGGCTTCGAGGATTCGGTGGTTAGTTGGCGCGACGCCGGCGGCGACACCCAATACCGTTTCGAGCAACATCATCGCGTGCGGTCCGAATCGAACACGGGCACGGGCAGCGAGTACGTGCGAGTTCGGTCCGATCGGGGGGGGCAGGTCTTCCTCAGCCACGAAACGGGGTATCCCCGCGTCATCGATGAACTGCTGCTGACGGTGCAACTGAAATCCAATCGGTCGGGCCTGCAATTGTCTGCCCGGGTCGTTTTTCCCCGTGCCACCTGTCCCCGAACGGGTCAGCCGTCCGTGCTGCTGGTGGCCGGCTCGCGGTATACCCGGGTCGGCCAGTGGCAGCAATTGCGCGTGGGCGACATCCCGCGACTGGTCGCGCGAGAAGCATCCCGGCAACTAACTCCGGGGGTCACCATCGACCAGCGCGAGGCGTATGTCGACCGCGTGCTGCTGACCGTCTGCGGCGGCCCCGGGACGACGGATGTTTGGATCGACGACTTGGATATCTCGGGGTTCGTCGGGCCGCAACCGGGAACCGCCGACCTGCAGGCCACGCAAGCGCGACTTGCCGAAGAGGCGGTCGCCCGGCGGGATCGTACGGCCGGGGAGCAACCGGCGCGTCGGCGCGTGGAGATGGCCGGCCCGGTGCTCGTCGCCGACCAGCGACCGATGTTTCCCCGCATGGCCCAGTATCAGGGTGAATCGCTGGCCTTCCTCAAGCGGCTTGGTTTCAACGCGATCTGGTTCGGCGAGCTTCCCTCCGATGTCCTGCTGGACGAGGCCGAGCAACTCGGTCTGTGGCTGGTCTGTCCGCCGCCCGGCTCGCCCGAAGTGGGTAATTCCGCGGCGCCGCTGGCCACAATCGGCGGGCGTTACGATCGAGTGCTGGCGTGGGACTTGGGACACGGGCTGAGTTCCGAGGAGCTTTCCTCGACAACGCATCGAGCCCAGCAGGTGCGGTTGGCCGACTCCGACGGCCAGCGACCGCTCGTCTGCCGCCCGATTTCCGCGTTGCGCGGCTACAGCCGACAGGTCGACGTACTGCTGGTGGGCCGGTCTCCCCTGGGCACCAGCCTGGAGCTGCCCGAGTACGCAACATGGATTGGCTGGCGCGGGCGACTGGCGCGGCCGGGTACTCCGCTGTGGACAACCGTGCAGACACAGCCGGGCGAGGCATGGCGCCGGCAGCTTGCCGCTTTGGCGCCGGGTGCCACGCCCCGGGCCCACGTTTCCAGCGAGCAGATCCGGCTACTGGCAATGACCTCGATCGGCGCCGGCAGCCGGGGCCTGCTGTTTCTTTCCGACACGTCGCTGGAAGCCAACGACTGGGAATCGCGTCACCGGGCGGCCGCGCTGCGTCTGCTCAACCTCGAACTGGCGCTGGTCGAGCCGCTGCTGGCCACCGGCACGCTCGCCGCCGCCGTACCCGGCAGCAGCCCGAACGTCTCCGTTGCGGTCGTACGCAATAAACACGCCCAGTTGCTGCTTCCTATCTGGTCGGCCCCGGGCGCGCAATGGGTACCCGGTCAATCGGCCGGCAACGGAGTGTCGTTTGTCGTGCCCGGGGTTCCGGAATCCGACGACGCCTACGAACTGACGCCCGGCGGCCTGAAACCGTTACCCCATCAGCGGGTCACCGGCGGCACGCGGATCACGCTGGAGGAGTTCGGGCTGGCGACGATGATCCTCCTGACGCAGGAACCGCTGGTGGTGGAGAACGTAACGCAATGGTCGGTCGCGCTGGGCGCGGAAACGGCCCGCCTGCAGCGCGATCTGGCGGAACGAAAACTGCATCACGTAAGCCGCACTGTCGAGCAACTGCCGCCCGGCTCCGCCGTGCCGCGACGCTTGGAGGCGTTGCTCCAGGAGGCTCACCATACGCTGCAACGGGCCGACGGATATTTGGCCGCCCACCAATGGCGGACCGCGTACGAGTACGCTCGCCGCGCGATGCGCTCGACGCGACTGGTCGAGCGCGGCTATTGGGAAGCAGCGACCGGATTGCTCGATTCGCCGGCGCGGGTTCCCACCGCCGCAAGTTTCTCCTCGCTGCCGTTGCACGGTTCGTGGATGCGGCGCGTGAGATCGGGTCAATGGGGCCAGAACCGGCTGGTCGGCGGCGATTTCGAGAATCTTCAATCCATGCTGGCCACCGGCTGGCAACATCTTCAACACCCGTTGCCGCTGGTTCAAAGCCGCGCCGATCTGGCCGCCAACGCCGCACATTCCGGCGCCTTCGGGCTGAAACTCAGCGCATGGGCCGTGGAGACCGACGAGCCGGTCAGCGTGGTCGAATCGGCGCCGATCTGGATTACCAGTCCCGAGGTGATCGTCACGCCGGGAACATTGGTCCGCATCCACGGCTGGATTCGCATCCTCCAGCCGATCGGCGGAAGCGTGGACGGGGTGCAAGTCTTCGACCCGTTCTCCGGGCAAGAGTTGGCCCGACGGTATCACCGGACCGCCGGCTGGGAAGAGTTCACGCTGGACCGCGTGGCGACCGAATCGGGCCGCGTCGCGGTCACGGTGGCCTTGACCGGACTGGGCGAAGTGTGGCTCGACGACGTGACGATTCGCGTGTTGCACGAACCGGTCCCCGGCGGCCTCACGCGGCGTCCTTAGCGCTCCTTGATGAAGTGAAGCTTGTCCCGGCCGGTTTGGTAAAGCAGCCCGATGAGGCGGTATTGCAGGATCAGCAGGTAGAGAGTCAGCGCCACGGCGGCAAAAATGACCCCCGCCGCCGCCAGCGGTGACATCAGCTCCAGGGCTTGCTCGCGGAGCCTCTCCTCCATGTATTCCGAGCGACCGGGCTCGGCATCGCGCAGAGCCGTTTGGACGAGAACCGTTTGGAGAGCCTCCGCCAGACGCTCCCTCTGGTAGTACGCCAAGGCCAGAAACCCATATCCCTTGGCCGCACAGAGCAGCATGGCGGTGAGGTACTGGGCGGGAACCGCGATGAAGGTGCGATACCAAAACCGCGGGTTGAGACCGTCCAGCGATCCCCGGACCATCACGCACATCAGGGCCATCGGGAAGCAGATCCACGTCAGCGCATGCAGGACGACCAGCCAAACGTCGTGATTCCCTCGGACGGTCTCCACCACGGCATACGGGGCCTGGTGGATGGTCGTTAGGAGCTTCATCGGAACGAACAACAGCCAGCGTTCCGCGCCGGTCATGTCCATGGAGAAGGCACGCACATCCCTCCAAACGTAGATCAGGTACGGCAACTCGCAGACCAGCAGGACGGTCACTAGAAAGAACGCCGGGAGAACAATCTCGTCGATCGAGTTGCCGAGGTCCGGCAGGTTGGGCGAGCGATCTTCGCCCAGACAACTCGTGCTTCCCACCCGATAAAGATAGGCTCCGATACAGACGAGCACCAGCAGGGAAACCACCCCCGCCGAATAGACGACCGGACGAACCATATCGATGGCTTTTACCGCGCGCGTGAAAAACGACGGTCCAAAGTAAAAGGTCAGCGTCGCCATCGCCGCCAGGGCCAAGATGAAGACCAGCGAGTATCCCTTGAGCGGATACACGAACGCTCCGGGCAATTTGAGGAAGAAACTGCCCGTCGATTTCGCTCGCCGGCGCTGCGGCGCTTCCCGGCCCGGCAACGCGCCGGACGCGAGTGCCGTCGGGGTGCGGTAATCGAGCGTCGGCATCGGGGGACCTGTCTGGGGAGCGCTCTCCGCTTGGTCACTTTCCTCCTCCGCAAAAGCAAACGTATCGCCCGATTCCTCTTCCGCCGGCGGTGGCGTCTGCGGCCCGGCGGCGGCAGCCTCGTCGTCATCCTCCACCACAATGTCGTCGTCGGCCGCGGTGGGCGGATCATTCGCAACGGCAATCGGGGCCGGTTCGTCGCGCAACA
This sequence comes from Planctomycetota bacterium, assembly GCA_013202535.1. Taxonomy (GTDB): domain Bacteria; phylum Planctomycetota; class Planctomycetia; order Pirellulales; family Thermoguttaceae; genus JABMRP01. The sequence goes on along the minus strand of JABMRP010000069.1, from coordinate 759 downwards.
CAGGGTCCGGCCGGATACCTTCGGTCACATCGCCGTCCTCGTCGACCAAGGCAAGGGTGTCGGCCGGTTCCTCGTCCGCCAGCACCACAAGGTCGTCGGCCACGTCGTCTTCCAGCACCACAAGGTCGTCGACCGCGTCGTCCGCCAACACCACGATGTCGTCGGCAGGTGCGGCGGGGGGCTTGTTCGGTACGACCATCGGTGCCGCATCGCCGCGTAACGGGCGGGTTGGGCCGCTGTGGCCGGTGATCTTACGCTCCACCTTGACCGCGGCGGCCGCATCCTTCTCTTTCTGCGCCGCGGACAGTATCGCCTGCTGACGGATCACGGGGCTCGGTTCTTCCGGCTTCGGCGCGGCGGCGGCCTCGTCCACGGGGAGGGTCTCCGCCGGTTGCTCCGCCCCGGACAATACCGCTGGATCACCGACCGCAGCGATCTGGTCATCCTGCGCCGGTGCCTCATCCTGCGCCGGTGCCTCATCCTGCGCCGGGGCGTCGTCGTCTCCGGCCACCGGGATCGTATCTTCCGGTTCCTCCAGGACAGTGATCGACTCTTCAGGACTGTCTTCGGGTTCGGGAGCGAGCGAAAGGCCGTCGTCCTCTTCGCCGGCGGTTGGCTCGGTGTCGGGCGATGGCGTTTCTACTCCGTCTGTTTCCGCCGACGCGGCCGGCGTCTGTTCGGCTCCGTCGTCGTCTTCCAGGACGGTGAAGCTGGGGCCTTCCGCCGGTTCGTCGTCTTCCAGAACCGTGAAGGTGGGGG
>JABMRP010000636.1 GCA_013202535.1 Planctomycetota bacterium | reverse complement strand
CACGGCCGGGCGTCCGGCTCGGGCTTGGGTGGCTCGTCGGGCGAGGGAAGCTCCAGCGTGATCGCGCCGGCCGGGTTGGCATAGGGATGTTTCGCGGTCCACCGGGGTAAACTGGTCTCGTCGAAATGGGCGTCGCGCACATGTTCGGCCCAACCGAACAGCGGAACCTGGCGCCGAATGACGATCCCCAGCCTTTCGGATAGCGTTGCCCGATAACAGGGGATCCGCGGAACGAATTGCGGGACCAGTTCCGGATGATTGAACAAGGCCTCCTTCTCGGTCTGAAGGTCGCTTTGCGGCGAACTCATCCACAGGAGGTTGCAGTGAAGGATGACGTTCCTATCAGCAATATCGCGGCCGTAGTGTTGCACCAGCCCGGCCAGCGCGGCGGGGTGAATGCCGCTGACGCCCAGGTTGGCGAAACGATCCTCGCCGGCGGCCCCGTTGAGATAGTGCGTGAGCGTTTCGTTGCTGGCCACGAAATGCCCCCAAACGACCGAATCGCCCACCAGTAGCGTCTTATCCTGCTCGGCCACTCGATCGAAATAGCGGTCGACCAACCGGTAATCGCTGCTCAAACTGGCCGGAACCCGATAGTCGGCCTGCGGCGCGAACTCCTCGCAGCGATCCCAAACGCCAGGCGCCAGCCAAAACAGCCCGGCGAGTATGAATCCGGCCACGACCCACTCCCGGGGCGACAGCCGCACTTCGTTGGAAGTCAGCGGGCCGGCCGTTTCGGTGTCCGTCGAACCGACGATTTCTGCCATGGTCTGTATTCTTGGCGAGGATCTCGTATGGAGTTCACTGCCGTATGATACCATCTCGCTGGAGCACAATGTAGCCCGAAACACTCTGGGGCGTCGATGGCCACACCCCGCGGGGAGAAGCATGGCTGGTCAATGACTCGCGCACTTACTGGGCGAAAGCACTTCTTGTATGGTCTTGAGAAACTGCGGTCCATCGACCGGTTTCTCCACGTATGCTTCGGGATGTGGCACGTTCTCTGTCTCCAGGAAGGTGCGGACGAGGTTCTCCATATCCCGGTCACCTCGCGTCAATCCCGTTACCACAACGACCGGTATATCCCGGAAAGCCTCGTCGGCCTTGAGCTTCCGATAGAAGAACAGGCCCGATTTCCTGGGCATCTGAATGTCCAGCGTGATCAGGTCGGGCCTAAGTTCACTCACCCGTGAGAGCGCCTGATCGCCGCAGTAGGTTGTCGCCACCGTGTATCCCGCCTTCACCAGGATCGAACACAATAGGGCAGCAAAATCAGGCTCGTCTTCGACAACCAACACATGCTTTTCTGTTACAGAATCAGTGGCCATCATCAGGCTCCTTGTGCAAGGGAATAGTAAAGAAGAACCGGGCGCCCCGCGGTTGTGTGCTCTCACACCAGATACGGCCGTGGTGTGCTTCAACGACCGCTTTGCAGAACGCCAGTCCGAGGCCCGTGGAATCACCCGAGGAGTCGTCCGTCCCGGCGAACTCCGTGAAGATCGTCGGCAACACCTCGGGGGCGACTCCGGCCCCGTCATCGCAACACGAAAAGAGAACTTCCGTACGTAGCACGTCCACTTGGCCATCCAAGTGGACGTGCGTCTTTGGGCCATTGTGCTTCATGGCATTGGAGATCAGATTACAGAGGACGCGACGAAGCAACCGAGGATCGGCCGGCAATCGCGGGCAGCGGGCATGATGGCCCCCCAGCGTAACGTGCTCCGCATGCGCTGGGAGGGAGAAGTCACTTACTGCTTCCTGAAGCGAATCCGTGACGGATACTAGCTTCATCCGGGGTGCATCCCTCTCCCTAACCCGTGCAAATTCCAGGAGATCCATCACGCTCCCCATGATTCGATGGGCTTGTCGGCGGATGCGGACCAGAGCCTCGGCCACCTCCGTGTCTTTGCGCAGCCGTGGCTGCCGCAAGAGTTCACCGGCGAATCCCGTAATGCAACCCAAAGCACTCTTGAAATCGTGAGCCATGAATTGGCTCGTACGTCGATTGGCCAGTTCCAGCCTGGCCAACTCTTTGTTCTTCTGCTTCAGTAACGCAGCTTGTTCCGCAAGACGGTCCCTCTGGGCAGTAAGCATCAGCCGATGACGCCCATGGAAGGCGGCAATCAACGCTCCGATCAGCCCGAAGATGAGGCCCATCGGCAACATGCCGACGTGAAATGAATGTCCGATCGGGCCAAGGAAGCGATCGGCCTCGTCACCGGGAATAGCCCCAACACGAGGATCAAGCCACTGAAACACTATCATCGACACCGGATGGAGCACAACGTAGCCAAACAGGAAACCCGCCGTGGCAGGCCAGGCTAGGCTCCGGCAACGAATACCTGTTTCATCCACAACATCCGCCTCTCGAACCTGTTGTGTGAGGGCTCCCGGTACCGGACGAATGTGCGTGTCCCGGCCCAGGCGACAACTCTTGGCCGGAGTACAAATCTCCCGATCGCATCAGACCCATGCCGCAAATCGGGCACTTGCCCGGCTCGGACTGTTTGACTTGGGCATGCATTGGGCAGGCCCACTGGTTGGCCGCCGGCAAAACGTAAGTCGACCTCGACTCCGTCGCGTCGTAGGTTGTGCCGGACGCTATCTCATGGGCCCAGTTCGACTCGTAATGGTTGGGGCTCCGGCACCCGGTGACGAGCATAACGAACACGGCTCCTACGGCCAGCAACTTGTTGATTCTGGTAGACATCATTCACTTCCTTGTGAAAGGGATCATCCATTGGCAGACTCATCCATTGGCAGACTATTGTCCCGCGCGCAGCTCGGCCGCCTTGGCGAAGTAAAGTCCCGGGTTTTTCCGCACCTTGCCCAAACATCCTTTGCAGCACAGAAACAGGGATTGGCCGTTGATCGTTACCTTGACGGGCGTACCCATGCCGCCCAGCCGTGAGCCGGCGACCGCACATACCCGCTGCGCCCCAATCGCCGCCTGGTCCGCCGCGGTAGCATTGGAGACCGTCATCTGGTCGGCCACGGCCGTGCCGGGCTGGGGCGATGCAGCGTGCTCCGCAGGGGATCGCGACTCGTTTGTCGCTGCAATCAAGTTCATGTCGCAGATCGGGCATTTCCCCTGCTTGGCCAGCCTAACTTGCGGATGCATCGGGCAAGTCCAGACCGATTGAGTCGGCGTGGCTTTGGGCAGGTAAGCCTCCGGGTTCTGCTGGACCTTGCCGATGCATCCTTTGCAGCAGAGGTACACTGGCTGATTCCCCACGAGCATCTTGATGGGCGTTCCCATACTGCCTAGTCGGCCACCCGAGACGGCACAGACCTGTTGTCGGGCAATGCCCGCGCGATCGGCTTCGGTCAGCGCGACGACCGCTACCTGGATCGGCGCTTTGGAAAGGGCAAACGTCTGGCTGAAGGTGGCCCGGGGCTGTTGGCCGCCGGGTAGGTCGGTCAACTCGAACGCAACGCTCATGTCGCCGTCCTTCATGCGACTGAGATCGATGGTCAGCCCAAGGTAATCGTGAGTGGGGGAGCCGGCCGCAGGGGGAACGTACTGCAACGGATAGCGATAGACTTTTTCGTAACCGCGGACCGTCATGGCCGCTTGGCCCGCTATCCCCCTGGTGCTGACGGGCCGATTTGAGGCGTCGTAAAGATAGACACGAACCTCCTGCGGCCGATAGACGACCTCACACTGAAATGGGCCGGCGACGGACGTCTGCCCGCCATGGGGAGTTCGTTTCGCGGTTGGAGCAGCCTCCGTGCCTGCCGGCGCGAGGCCCGGATGTTGCTGGCCGCCGTGTGCATTATGT
>JABMRP010000635.1 GCA_013202535.1 Planctomycetota bacterium | reverse complement strand
GCCGGGCGAAAGAAACCTTTCTCCAGTTTATCAAGCCTGACTAGTCGCTTGAAGCGTCAAACCCGCGGATTTTCCCCCAGAACGACAGCGTGTCCCGGCACAAGGCGTATAAACCGGATTCTTCGCGGTCGGGCAGAAAAGATGGGGGGTGGTGTCCCCGAAAAGCCTACTTGCCCCCATCGCCAACGATGGGTCGCAGCATTTGCAGTGCTTGCTCGTGGAGTTGGCGATTGGCCGAGGCAAGAAACTGCCCTGATTCGAGGGATAGCTCCCCCCCATCGGGTGCGGTTACCATGGCGCCAGCCTCGCGGGCGATGAGGATTCCGGCGGCGACATCCCAGATCTTGGTACTGAAACAGGCAAACAGATCAAATCGACCTGCGGCGAGATAGGCAAAATTCAGCGCCGCCGAACCCGTGCGGCGAATGGCCTGGCAATGGGTCACCGATTGAAGGAAGAACTGCACGTCGGGCGAATCGTCTCTGGCTCTCGGCGGCAGCCCGACGGCAGCCAACGAATCGGAAAGCTCGGTGACCCGCCCCGAGTGTATGGGATGCTTCCCCAGGAAGGCCCCGCATCCGGCGGTGGCCGTGAAACACTCACCGAAAAACGGTTCAAGAATAGCCGCCACCAGCAGTTGCCCCGCCCTTTCCAGCGCAATGGACACGCTGTAGTGGGGAACTTGGTGGACGTAATTGGTGGTTCCGTCGAGGGGGTCGACAATCCAGCGATATTCGCTCCCGGTGGAGCTAGCGACCACCCCTTCTTCTCCCAAGATCGCGTGGTCGGGAAACTCACGCAAGATGGTGTCCTGAATCGCCTCCTGGGCCGCCAGATCCGCCTCGGTCACCAGATCGGCGGGAGCTTTTTCGCTGACTTTGGCCCGTCCTCGCCATTGTAGGAGCACTTCTCCCGCGGTACGGGCAGCCCGCTGGCAAACCTCGGCGAATTTTGCAATCGAGTCCATTTGAGTCCGTTCTCCCTTGAAACCGCCTCGATTATAAGGTCTGGCAACGGCCCCGCCTACTCCCACTTCTCCCAAAACCACTCGCAGGAGGGGGGCGAGAGGAATATTTTTTCGCCGAACGAGAGTTTTCTTGACTTTTCTTGACTCCTAACTCTGGACAACCGCGAAAGAGTTGCTATGATCGAGGCTGTTGAGAGAAGGGGTCACTGAGCGAGATGCTGTCGCGATGGCCCCGACAATTCGTTATCAAGTTGCCTTCATATTTTTGGGATTTCATAAGCTGGCCCTTGCGGCAAAATTTCGGCCTCTTCTCTGTTCCGGCCCCGCCGTTTCGCCTCGCCTGCGAACGGCGGGGTTTTTTTGTTGTCATCCTTCGGCCCATGGGCAGCCGGCGAGCGGCCCATGGGCTGAAGTGTCACTTTGTGTTGATGGAGAGACTTCGGCGTGACTACCCAATGGTCGCTCGATATTCCCCGGGCTCGACTCCAATCCGCATCGTTTTCGGCTTCCCTTGCCTTAACGCTTCCGACCGATGGCCTGATCGACGCAGTGGTCACGGGCCGGCATCTTCGCGGCGGAAAGTGGTTGGGGATCGCCTGGCCCGACCCTGGTGACAAAGAGGTCGACGCACCGTCCGATGTGTACGCCCGCGGCACCGATCTGGTCGCCACTTTTTCCGAGACACCGCAGCGGCCGGTCCAGGTGGACGCCCTGTGGCGCGTTGCCGAGGGTGCCGACACAAGCGACTTCATCACGGCGATCGAATTGCTCGTTTCCGTCGGCACCTCGCGGCTGGACAGTCGACCGGAGTTGTTCGTCCAGAGCGTTGTGCCGGCCGGCGAAGTATTGCGACTTGTGGACCTCGAAGGGGCGCGATTCGAGCCGACCGGCCCGGCAGTCGATCGGGGCGGCGACCCCGGCATCGCGCCGTGGGAATGTTATCTCTTTCGTCTGTCCGACGGCGACGGAGCCGAGGGGCCGATAAGTTATGCACAAATGGTGCATCCGGCCGATTCCAGCGGCGACCCGCCAAGCAGGCTGCCGGGAGAATCCAGCCGGACGTTTCTGCGGCATCGCCTGTTTGCCGAACCTTTGGAGAAGGGCGTCATTCGCCGCGCAAGACTTCGGGGTGTTTTTCTTCCCCGCCAGAACGACCAGCAGCGCACCGCCGCATATTTTCAGGACTTTGTCTCTGCCGAGCCACCGCTTGGCACCTGATGCCATGACACGCGATT
>JABMRP010000634.1 GCA_013202535.1 Planctomycetota bacterium | reverse complement strand
GTTTTCAGATGCCACAGTCATAGTCCACAACCCCATTTTCACCAAGACCAACTTCAGACGGCTAAAGTGTTACATTTAAGGAACTCTCGCGGATGACGAAGGAAGGTGTTGATTTGCAGCAGCTTGAGTATATCAGCCGATTCGATTGACGTGATGACCAAATAGGGGGGGGCAGTCGCCGAATCTATGTGCGCCCCAAGAAACCACCCCAAGCTCGGACTAAGGCGGGGACGGCCGCGCTAACCCTGTTGGGGGGAAGGTGATTAGGGTCGCGTGTGTCGGGATCTGCACGCCTTTCTTCGGAATTCGGCCTGACCCGCGGCCTCCCCTCGGCGCGCCCTGGATTCCCAAGGGTTTTGGCAAGATGTGAGCACAGCATCTGCACACGTTTTTGTCTGACTCTCCGTGCGGATGGAATCAGCCCTCATTGGGCTGTATATTGGGTTTGATTATCGAAAGGGCGGACTGTGCGGCTCGAGCCGGTGGGTTGCCTCAGATTGAGTACCTTGCTCCTGATTTGTGACTGGTGATTCTTCAATGAAAGACCATGTGACCAAGACGTTTGGTTTTCTCAAGACGACCGCGATCGGCGGACTGATCTTCTTGTTGCCGCTGGCGGTGATTGGAGGGTTGTTAGGTTATGTCTACAACGTAGTGCTGGTGATTTACGAGCCGCTGAAGGAATACTTGCCGCTTAGCAGCGCTGGCGGCACGACGCTCCTGTTCCTGATCGCGGTCGGGATACTCGTCATGCTTTGCTTTTTGTGCGGCCTCGCGGCGAGGCGCGCGATCGCCCGCAAGTTTTCGCAGAAGGTCGAGAAGCATCTCGTGATGGTCTTCCCAAAGTACGCGATCTACAAGGACATCGTGGCTGGGAATCTTGGTGGCGACGCGGCGGCGCCTTCCCTCGTTCCGGTGACGATCCAGTTCGACGATGCGATTCGAATCGGCTACGAGGCGGGGCGCACCGAGCGGGGACTGGTCATTGTCTACCTGCCAGGTTCGCCGGATCCTTGGATAGGCTCGGTAGTCCTCGTGGAACCCGATCGGATTCAATCGCTGGACGTCGACTTCAACGAGACGTCGGCGATCTGCGAACGCCTCGGCCGCGCCTCCGGACAACTGCTCGCGTCGGTTCGAGCGGATCGGCCGGCATCCACGAAAGCCGCCGCTAAAGCCACCGAGTAGCGGGATCGGTTGATCCCGCGCTTTCCACTAGAGGAAGGTCAGGATGGATCGGCTGAACGCGCACTCGACTCGCCAGGTGATGTCCTCATTGAAGAATCCCAGGATACCAGGAAATCAGCCATCCACAGTTGGACGTGTCCTTGCTCGCACGGAAATGGAAAGCGGGCTCATCCCCGGCTGCCCTTGACGATAACACAACGACCCGGACCGGAACGCGAAATGTGAACGATCGCGAGCAAGGCCCAGTGTATCGGTGCGAGGTGGGACGGTGTTCGAAAGGAGTCACCGTGTGAACCGGTCGAGCTCCCTGCCTAAGTACTGCTAATGCACAAGCCCATCTGTATTTCGGGATTCCGAGAAAACGACCGTATCCTGACCGATGGCTTCCAAAGCCTCCGGTTCGGATAGGTCCGGGGTCTTGCTCACGGCACCTTGGTTCCTGTCCCCCTGACAGGCTGTTGCGGCCGGGGGCACGGGCACTTGTGCCTCTGAGGCTCGCCGCGTGCAAACGCCCGACGGAGCGCGAAGCGCGTCGCCGGCCAAAGCGCCTCTGTCGGGGGGTGGACGGAGATATTGGAGCCCTGTGCATGCCGGGGATCGACGAGACGTCAGTCCGTATGGCTGCTGCTGAGCAGCATCGACTGGAGCGCCGCGGCGCCCGCGGCGCCCTCGTTGGCGTAGCGGGAGTAGGCCAGGAGATCGTTGACCAGCTCCTGCATTCGGGTAGCGCCGCCGACGATGTAAGGCACGAGGTCGTCGGCGTCTTCTCCGAAGCGGTCTTGGAGCCGTAAGGCCTGTTGGGCGAGCTCGCGGGCGGTCTCGGCCAAACGCTCCTT
>JABMRP010000633.1 GCA_013202535.1 Planctomycetota bacterium | reverse complement strand
TTTGAGTACAATGTATCGGGCTGGTGGTCCGCCGACAGGGATTGCGGTCCGTCGACAGGAAAGGACTAAAATCATGCGAAAACTCGACTGCGTTGTCTTGCTTGCGGTAGGCGTCCTGGTCGCTGGTGCGTCGGAAGCGTCGGCGCAGTCCAGCGGTCTGTTTGGCGACCGATCTCTTGGGGGGAGCGGCCTTTCGGCCGGCAACCGAACCTTCTCCAGTGGCGCCCCCGGTAGCCGTACCACGACTGCCGACGAGACGGTGGGGCAACTCAGCGGCAACGAAGACTTCGTTCGGGCAACGAGTCGCGAACAGCGCGATTCGGGGACCCGGCAGTTTGTCGGCTCGGACACGAGCGACATGAACAACTTCATGAGCGCCATGCAAGAAATGCGGGGCGGTAACGCCGGGGGCGGTCTTTCGGGTCTGGGCAATGCCGGCCGGCGCCCTGGCGGGGCGAACCAACCCGGCGCTCGTGCCGGGGCCGGTGGTATGGCCCGCGAACAGGTGCGCACCAGCCTCACTCTGGGATTCCGCCCCCTCGGCCCCCAGCTCGATCCGCGCGGCTTCGATCAACGGGGAATCGTTTTGACCAAGGTATTGCAGCGATCCTCCCGAGTCCAGATCATCGCGCCGGTCGAAGTGGCCATCGAGGGACAGACGGCTATTCTGCGGGGAACGGTTGCCTCGCAACACGATCGCGTTCTAGCTGAGCAATTGGTGCGCCTAGAGCCCGGGATCTGGAACGTGAAAAACGAGTTGGTGGTGGCGGAAAGCTCGGACGCCCCCACACCCCGACTTGCGCCTGCTGTTGAGGTGGAGCAGGGATCGGAGTAACCGCGGCCGACTCGTGATGGGGCATGGAAGGCGCGGTCTGGAGACCGGGGCGCGCGGGTGTCCTTGTCCGCGGATAACCGACGGGCGAGGGCCGCGTCCGACTGATTTTCGGCGGCAGCGAGAAGGTGGTCGTCTGCATTCGCTGTTGCGGACCGACGGGCTGAACCGCTCCGCTTCCAGCGAGCCGCCCCGGTGAAGTGGACGTCTCGTACGACACGGGATGCACCGACGGACCCGCCGCTCCTTCCGAGGGCCGATCCGTGGCCCGTGGCTCGGCCGCTTCCGGCTCCCCGGCCAGAACGTGCATCGTCTGCTCGCCGCGGGCCATGATGCCTTCATCGGACATCAAGTGCGTGATCAGACTGATCTGCTTCCGTGGGCCGCCGGCCTCGTCCCACGGCAGCCAGACGGTGTAGGCGTGTCCGATTTTCGATTTGCTGTAATGGCTGGCGAGTTGATCCGGGGTGAAGACGTACTTCCGATCCGGCTTGACGTTGGTCGGATCTCGTCCGCCTTCGACGAAGGCGTAAACAACCAGCGTGCCCTCGACCTTGAGCGTCTTCTCCCGGTCCTTTCCGAAGAACATCAGCCGGCCGCCAAATCCTCTCATCGAACCACGCGACGCGTGGTTGGCCACGACCGGGGTCCAGATGGCGACCACCGACTCCGGCGGCTCGGGCGTTCCTTCCCAGAGCGTATCCCACGACAGGGTTTCATCGAGATTCAACCCGGCACAGCCGCTGCACAAAGCCAAGCAGACGGGCAGGACGAATCGCGCGAGGGTTGCCTGAGTGGATGATTGCATGTTTTCTTTCCTTCGGCGCCAAGCGGTGTGACGTTGTCTAGCGAGGCTGGGCCGTGGCCCAATAACCGGCCGGTTGAACCGGATAGGGTGTCGGGCGGGTGACCAGCGGTTCGGTCTGGCGGCCCGGCATCTGTTGACGATATTGAAGTTGGGAAGTGGATGTCGGCATGGGCGTGTTAGGCCGCTGGGCAGCCGGGGTGGGAGCCGGCTGGGGAAACGACGGAGCCGGCATGGCCGGTGGTTGGGGAGCGGTCGGAGCGCGACCCGGCGTGGGAACCATCCTACGCGGCGTCGGAACGATCTCGCGCGGCGCGGGGACCATCTCGCCCGGCGTCGGAAACATCCTGCCCGGCGTGGGTGCCGTTGGCGCCAGCTTGGGAGCCGTCGGCACGTCCGGGTCGAGGTCGGGGTAGATGACGATGGTCTCCTCGTCGATCCACTCGTCGTTGCGCGTTCGCACGCCGCTATCCAGCCCGTGAATTTCCACCACGTCGCGGAGGCACCAGTTCATGCGTGCCGCCTCGACTTGCTTGATCCGCTCGGCCTCCTCTTCGCTCCGCACGATGTGCGGGGTCATGATGATCAGCAGTTCGGTGCGTTGTTCGACTTCGCCGTCGTAGCGGAAAAGGTGTCCGGCCAACGGCAAATCGCCCAGAAACGGGACCCGGCGGCTGACTTTCGTCTTCTTTTTCGTGATCAGCCCACCCAAGACGATCGTCTGGCCGCTCAGCGCGCTGACGGTCGTTTGGGCCGTGATCGTATTGATCCGCGGGGCGCGAATTACCTCGCCGCCGGAGACGGAGATGGGAATTCCTTCCAGTTCCGAGCCCACTTCGGATTTCTCGGTGTCGATCTCCATGACCACGAGTCCGTCGGGACTGATTCGCGGCGTGACCCCCAGGATCAAACCCACGTTGGCGTATTCGACCGCCGTGTTCGTCGTGCCCAGATCGACCGAAGTGCCGGTGACTTGCGGGACGCTCTGGCCTACGTGTACGAAAGCCGGCTGGTTGTCCAGGGTCATGATCTGCGGGCGGGAGAGCACGTCGACGCGACGACATTCCTTCAGCGCCCGGATCAATACACTCACGCTGTCGCTGGAAGCCGACAGGACCAACCCACCGTAGTTGGTCTCGCTGCTGACCCGGCCCACGCCGAAACTCGACAGCGCTTGCCCGGCCAAGTACTTGGCCGCGTTCAAGGCCGCGGCATCGGTGCCGTTGCCCAAGGGCAGGTTGTTGAAATTGAATCCCGGGATGCCGTCTTCGCTACGGCCGAAGAGGATCGAGTCCTGAAGGCCCAACTCGATGCCGAATTCGTCGACACTACCGAGCAGGACGTCGACAATCAGCACCTGGATCATCACCATCGGCGGCTGTTCGTCGAGGTCCAGGACCAACTGCTCGATCTCCTCGAAGAACCGGGGCGTGGCGCTGACGATCAGGCTGTTGCTGACCGGCTCGGGAACGACGACGACCTCGCGCTCCATCTGCTCAAACGCACTGAGCAACCCGGGCTCGATCTGCTGCACGTCGCGCTCGCTCTCGAGAAACTGGTTGATGGCCAGGGCGACGTCGGTGGCCGGCGCGTTTTTCAGACGATAGACGACGCTCTTGCGGAGCCGTCCCTCGCTCTCGTCCAGCCGCATGAGAATCGCCTCGACCACCTGCAAGTCGCCGATCGATCCGGTGGCGATGATGCTATTGGTACGTACGTCGACCGAGAATCGCATGGAAACCAGCGAACTGTCCTCGCCGATCACCGCCGTCTGGATCGGCAATTGCTGTTGCTGCCCGCCGGCGGGCTGACCGAAAAGAGTCTCCAGCATGTCGGCCATGCCCGACGCGTCGCCGTTGACGATCGTGAATAGCTTTACCTGCGCCTCGGCCGCCGGAAGCTGATCGAGTTGGCGGATCAGCGCCTCGATCAGCGCCAAGCTCTCGGCCGGGGCCGAAACGACCACGGAATTGCTCCGCCCGTCGGCCGTGATCCGCGCGTCGGTCAAGATTCCCGAGTTGAGTCGCTTTTGGCCTTGGGGGTCGAGCGTAACGAACTGCAACATGGTCGACTTCTCGCCGATCCGCCGTTGCGAACCCGACGTGCCTCCCCCGGGCACCTGGCCACCGGAGGTCCGTCCACCTGTTCCCGATAGGCTCTGTTGCTGGCTGCCGATCGCCTCGATCAGAATGGGGACCAGATCCTCGGCCAGCGAGTTCTCCAATTGGAAGACCTTGAGTTCGTTGACCGTCCCGCTCTCTTTCGTGTCGAGTCGGAGGATCAACTCGGCCACCTCGGCAATGTCGCGCGGACTGCCGCGCACGACCAGCGCATTGGCGCGGAAATCGGAAGTAATCAGTACCTTGGTTCCCAAGCCGCCGCGTTCGGTGAAAAACGCCTGGGCCGTCTCCTCCGCCTCCAGGGCCGACGTGTAACGCAAATGGAACACGCGGAATTGGGTTTCCGGCGCCACCGGGCGGTCGAGCCGGCGAGCAAGATTGGTCACCGTTTGCACATTCTCCTGCCGGCCGATCAACAGCAAGGCATTCGGCTTGACCAGCGCCGTAATGCTCACGCTGCCCTGCCGCGAGGAGAGAATCTCGTCGTAGAGTTGCACGAGCATCGCCTGCAGACTCTCACAATCGACGTGCTGCAACGGGAGGATATCGATCACCGGTTGGGTCACCTGACTGAGCCGCTCAATATCGGCAATGATGGCCCGCACCCGTTCGACGTCGCGACGGTGTCCGCTGATGACCAGGACGTCGAGCCCTTCGAGAAACTCGACGCGAACCGGCCCAATGAGACTCGTCTGCGATCCTATGCCCGCCGCCGGCGCATCGCCTGCCGGAACCGTTGCGTCGCCGGTGGCGCCGCCGTTTTCCGGGACAATCGGCGTCTGGCCGCCCGCCGGATCGGCGGTGGGATCGGGCTGTTGAAACATCCGGGCGATCATCATCGCGCCGGACGAACCGTCGGCCGTGGCTGTGGTTCCTTGATCGCTGCGCAGCGCATCGACGGCGCGTCGCACGTCGGCCGGCTTTGCCGATCGCAGGGCGACCAATTGCGTGCTCTGTCCGGGTGACTCAGCACCCCCTGCATCGGGCTGCTTATCCATCGCCGCAATCAGGCGGGCAAACGCCTCGACGGCCCGATTCGATCCCTGGACCGTGACCGCGCCAGTCTGGTGATTGACGGCCAATTGAAGCACCTCGCCATCGCGGAGCGTCATCTCGAAAGCCGGTGCCCGCACACTGCCGCCCAGCGCCGTCAGCAGGCGGGGCCCCAGGATGGCACGCAACGACGTCTCGATCTGTTGGCCCGTGGTGTATTGAAGCCGAATCTCCCGCCGAACTTCGCCCGGTGACCGAAAGGCCGGGGCAACATGCGCCGGCCGGGGCGGTGCCTGCGCGGAATAGCCGGTCGGAGGTGCCGTCTGGGCGGAGTAACCCGTCGGAGGTGGGGCTTGCGCGGAGTAACTTGCTGGGGGTGCCGTCGGTGCGGGTGATGCTTGCGTCGATGCCAGGCGAGTCTGGATCTGAGCGTGAATTTCCGGCGGGGCCATGACCAGGACTTGTGCCGTCCGCGGATCGGTGGCCACCCGGACATGGCCCGAGGAGGCAAACTCCGCTTCCAGCCGTGCCGCCAACCCGGCTACGTCCGAGACACGACATGCGTACCCCTTGAGCACGGGCGGAGAGAGTGTCCGCAGCGCGATGGCCGATGGCTGGGGACTGCTTCGATCGATCGACCCGAGTGTGTCGCGAACCGTTTGATGGGCAACGGCCGACCCTCGCACCAGGACCCGATTGCTCCGTTGGTCGGCCAAGACCTCGCTACCGGGGGGAAGCAACTTGGCGAGCGTCCGTTCCGCCTCGTCGGCCGAAACGTACCGCAGTGGATACGCACGAAATTCGTTAACCGCGGCCTGCTGCCCGATGGCCGGCTGACCATCGATTGAGACCAGCCATACGGCCAAGATCAGGCTCAAGGCGCAACCGGCGGGTCGCCACAGCCCGTCTGTAACAGGTGAATGCATCATGGTTTAGGCCATTCATTCGCGATTCCCCCCCCGGAGAAGCTACCTGCAACCTGCCGCACCGCTTTCGGAGCGCGGAATCGGCATAATCAGAGTAATCGGCAAACTCCGCGCAGTTCTCCAGGCTTTCTTTGGGCTCGCGTAGCTACAGAACCCCGCCGGGCGCACGGCTTCCGACCTCAGCCAAAGGACGACCGAAGGGCGCTGGGCGCAACCGTCAGACGGCCCGTTCCAACAGCGCCAGGGCGACCTTCATGTAGATGATCACGCCGAGCAGGTCGATCAGGCCGGCCACGAAGGGGTTGCTCATCAGCGCCGGGTCGAAGCCGATGCGGCGGAAGGCCAACGGG
>JABMRP010000632.1 GCA_013202535.1 Planctomycetota bacterium | reverse complement strand
CGCCAAACCAATCAGAAGTACCAGTTTCAGTAGTCTCATGACTTTCGGCTCCCTGCAAAATGGGCTGATTTGAGAAGGCAAGCGAAGGGGCATGGTCCGGCCCGAGCGTATTAGACGCACGTCGATCCTGGAAAGTTCCCGTGCTCAGTCGCGTTTCACGAGACCAAAAGCGGTGGTCGTCACCTCCTTCATTCCGACGGCAAATCGCCGCCACGTTCGTCGACCGCACTTTCGGCCCATGGAATTTTCAGGTGTTGCCTCACGCGATGGAGGAAGCGCTCGGCCACGCCTCGGTCGGTTCCATGGGCCGCTGGCCCCGTTGGTCAACCATCGTGTGCCACTGCTTGCTTGCAGGCAGTGCTGCCGCGCGAAAGAACCGTCCAAAGTGGGCAACATCGCGGGCGTTAAACGAGCAGTGGCACACACGGGCTAGTTTACCAGCGGACGGGAACCATCCGAAAGGCGGTGGAAAGCCGTCTTTTCCGCCGTCCTGGGCCATTTTAGGCCAATTTGGCCCAAATTATTGACATGGGATCTCGCCGCTCGTTAGAATCGAAGACGTACCGACCACGGCGACAGCCCACCGGTCTTGCGCGGTTGACCCGCCAAAGCCCCAACGCACTCCCAGGAGACGCCCCCGATGAGAACTCTCCCCGCCTTTCACTTCCTGGCTCACGGTGCCGCGCGATGCGTGGCGATGTGTGCCCTGCTACTTCTTGCCTCGACGCTGCTGGTGGGAACGAACAACGCGCCGGCGGCCGAGCTGGGTTGGAGTTTTCCACCGGCAGGACCGCTCCGTGTACACATGGTCCGCGGCTACTCCTATCGCGACTACCAAGTCCACGAGACGCTGGCACGCGCCGGTGCGAACGCCTTGACCGAGAGCACGCAGCAAAGCCGGGGGATCTCCGAGTGGGGCGGTACTTCGGTGCCCGACGCCGGATGGCTTCGCCAGCAGCCCGACGCGCCCGGGTTCCTGATGAACCATCATCTGGTGATCGTCTGCAACGTCAGCTCCAAGGGTTTTGGCAAGAATCAAGAGGTGCTGGTCGATTTCGTCAAGCGTGGCGGCGCCGTGTTGTTCTTCTGCGGAAGTTACAGCTTCGGCGACCAGTCGGTCCAATCGCCATTTGCGCAGATGGCCCCGCTGGAGTTTCCCGCCGAGGGACCGTGGAAGATGGAGACGGAGCGCGTCAGCGAGGGCCTGGCGATCAAGCCGGGTGCCGACTACGGTGCGGAGCAACTGGCCGGCGCCGAGGCCGACAAACCGCCGTACGTCTACTCGATCTGCAAAGCTACGGTCAAGCCGGGCGCCAAGGTGCTGCTAACCGCCGGCGACCATCCGCTGCTGATCACGGCTCCATTCGGCAAAGGCCAGGTGGCCGTGTTTACCGGCAGTTGCCGGGGATATCCGCAAGAAGGCCAAATGGCCTTCTGGAAGTGGGAAGGTTGGCCGGCGCTGATGTCCAAGACCGTGGAGCAACTCACGACGATGCCCGACGACGTCCCGCGAGGGCTCGATGCGGCCGGCCGGCAAGCGCTGACCGATGCCAGCACCGGCGCGTTCGACTTGCTGGACGGCGCCAACGAAGAAGGCCGCCGGCAGTTCGAGTCGCTGTTGCACAGCGCGGCGATTCGCTGCCACGATAAATCGACGGCCGATTTCGTCCTCGGCGTTCTGGCCAAGTATCCTCTCGATCTACCCAGCGACCTGAGCCGCTCGTTGGCCGGCGCTTTGGCGCCTTGGGTCGACAAAACCTCGGCCGCCAGCGCCCGGGCAATGATCGATTCGGGGAAGTCGGGAAAAACGATCCTCGGCCTGATCCTCTTGGGTGCCTCGGGTGCCGACGGCGCCGGTTCCGTGCTCGAGGAGTTTCACACGACCGGCACGCCCCGCGAGACGGCCGAATCGAGCGTCTCGCTGGCCCGATCCGATCCGCAAAGCGTCGGGGTGTACATCCAGGCCGAGGAAAACGCCCTGGAGATTCGCCGCGCCGCAATCACGGGCCTCGGCCTGTCGGGAGATCAAGCGGCACTGGAGGTGCTCGGCAAGGCCGCAGCCAGCGCCGCGAAGGGACGCTATCCGGAAGAGGGTGAGCCGGGCGCCTTCGGAGCGGTGCATCTCGACTACCAGAATGCTCTGGCGGGGTCGTTGCTCTGTGGCGACGCCGAGGCGGCCGGCCCGGTGGTCGACTACCTGCTGGTGAATCTGTCGGTCATTGCACGGCCGCGGACCGATGCCAGCGAAGGCCTCGACCCGGCCGTCGTGGCGGCCTGGCAGGAGCAGCTTTACGGACGTCTGACGACCACCCCGGTGAGCGTGCTGGAAGCCCTGGCCAAGCGGATTGCCGCCGAGGAGGACCGTAACGTGACGCCCGCCGCACTGGCGGCCTTTGGCGGCAGGAAACTGTCGCCCGAAGTTGCCGGCATCCTGGCCGAAAGTCCGATCACCGCCGTGGCCGAATTGGGAAAACGTGTTCTTCCTTGACGCTCCCGTGGCACGCATCTAAAGTGGATTGAAGCGATTACTCCCTGGGACCGGCCTACGTGCCCCCCGTTTTTGCAAGCGAGGATTATCATGCAACGAGTCTTACTCCCGCTGTCGCTGGTTCTGCTGTTTGCCACGCCGGCTGGTGTTTTCGGCCAGGAAGAGTCGCCGGCACCGGGTCTGCGAGGTTCGTTGGTTGAAGACCGCGCGGCCCGCAAGCTGCTGGACGCCGGTTCCGCCCGATACGACGCCGACGAGATCGGCAAGGCGGTCGAAGTATGGCAGTCGGTCATCGAACGGTATCCGCGCAGCCGGGTCCGTTTCGCCGCCCACCTCCTTCTGGGCGACTATTTCCTCGAACGCGACCGATCGTACGACCGCGCCCGGCTGCATTTCGAGGCGGTGGCCGACGAGGAGAATCGCGAAGAAGAGCAACGGGCCGAAGCGGCGCTGAAGGTGGGTGTCTGCTACTACCATGCCCACAACTACGGCCGGTCGTTCCAGGTGCTCCGCGCCGTGATCGCCCGATACCCCGTGAGCCCCCAGGTCAACGAGGCCTATTACTACATCGGGTTGGGCCACTTTCATCTCGGCCACTACAGCCGCGCGATCAGCTCGCTGGAGAAGGTCGGCACGGCGCTGACCAACGGCCAGCGGGGCGTCGAGAAGCTGGAGGCGGGCAAGCGGCTGTTCGTGAAGATCGAAGACGCCGATCTGGCGGTGCTCGGCGCGGAAGAAGCCGTCGAGGTGCGGTGCGAAGCGACCAGCGGCGACGTCGAAACGCTTGCCTGTCGCCCCGTCGGACGCAACGTCCGGCTCGTGCTCGGATCGATCCCCACCCGACTGGGAAAACCGGCGCCGGGCAACGGCCATCTCGAAATCAAGGGCGACGACCAAGTAACCGTCACCTACACCGACCAGCACACGGCCGAGCAAAAACTCGACCAGAAGATACTGGCCGAAGTGACCGTCGTGGGCAGTGCCAGCGTGCGAATCACCGACGGCGCGTTTGCCGAGCCGCTTCGAGGCGTGGTCTTGGGCAAGTCGGTCAACGTGCAGATCACCGATGCCGACCACGACCTCACCGACAAGGCCGATTCACTCCGCGCGGTCATCGAGGTGCATCGCCTCAAGACCGAGGGCGAGCTTGAGGCCGAGGCGATCGAGGCGGTTGCTGCCGGAGAAAGCGTCCCGGCGGCGGACGACGAGCCGGTCGAGGGTGAGCCGCTCCAACTCAACACCTACAAGCAGATCGATCGCGTCGAGATCGCACTCTTGGAAACGCCCGTCCGGCCGACGATCCTGGGAACGCCCGGCGACGACGAACCGTCGGCCGGCAACGGCGAACCACCGGCAACCGACCCCGCGCCATCGGCGGAAACGCCCGTCGCGGTCCCAGCCGATACCGAACCGGCCCCCGCGGCCGTCGAGGCACCGGCCGTGGACGATTCGATCCACACCGGCGTATTTCGCACCGTCGTTCTGCTGCAAAAGGCGGAAGAAGTGATCGCCGGCGACGCCATCTTGCAGGCTCTGCCCGGCGATCTGGTCCGCGTGGTCTATCTCGACGAGAAACACCGGGGCGACGGAATCGCCCAGGTGCGCGGCGAGGCCCGTTGTCTGGAAGGTAACATTGGCGGAGTGCGGGTGACTCGGGCGATGATCTCCGACGAGGAGTTGCGGATT
>JABMRP010000068.1 GCA_013202535.1 Planctomycetota bacterium | reverse complement strand
GGTTCAGCCGGAAGTGATTCAGCCGGAAGTGGTTCAGCCGGAAGTGGTTCAACGGGAAATCGGGACACCGGGGGAGCCGACACGGCGGGAGGTTGAAGCACGGGACGTTGACGCACCAGCTCCCCCACCGGTGTCGATCGATGCGGCCGAACTGTTTTCCTTGCCGACATGGGCCGCGTCCGCCGTGGGCCATCGAGAGGAAGCCCCGGGAGTCGACGCGATCAGCCGGTCGGAGCAACAGGTCCGCCCCGACGGTATCGGGGGCGATGTATACGACGAGGAAGAAGACGGAGACGACGAGGAGTCGATCGACCAGTACATGAGTCAACTTATGGATCGCGTACGATCGGCTTCCAGTGGGCAGCCCGGTTCCGACCCGGCGTGCCACGCCTACACGCCCCTGCCGGACGTGCCGTTGGAGGAGAACGACGGAGGCGCGTCCGCCTCGGCTTCGTCGCCGTGGCTGGCCGGGCCTCCCTCGACGCCGGGCAGGAAATCGGCCCCCGAATCCGGGGAACCCCGAACTTACACCCCGCGCGGGCCGGCGCCCGAGAAGCCGGACGCGATGGCGGCGATGCGCGAGGTGGCCAACATCTCGGCCCAGTCGGCAATCGCCCGGCACGGTCGGGGGCTCTTGCGGCAACGCTCACTGGGCAAGCTCTGGATTGCGGCGGCATCGCTCCTGACGGCCGCGATGCTGATGGCCGCCTGGCAGTATTTCGGCTCCGCCGATTCGCTGTTCTACGCCGGGGTGCTGAGCCTCGTGGGCGGCGCGGCCTGGGGACTTCAATATGCCGTGCTGGCCGTGCGCATCGCGATGAACCGGCAGTCGAAGGAGCCGCTGGCCGCCCCGAAATCCGCCACGCCGCCGCTCGACGAACCGCTCGAGGAAAACGATCCGTGAGAGCCGAGGGACGTTTCTACGACGCCTTCAGCCATGCCGCGATGTCTTGCTGCAACTCCTGCAATTCGGGGCAGCGTCCCACAAGGCTCTTCCAGTTTCCCGGCAAAGCCTCCATGGCGGCCACACGTCCCTTTCCCAGGCTTTCCTGCCAACCCATCCGCTGGACCAACGGGTCGAAATAGGTCTCCTTGGGATTGGGTTCGGCGCGGACTTGCCGCCAGTCATCGGTCAGTTCTTCGCGGTGGAGAGCCAGGGCCCACACTTCGACCTCTTCGATGGCCAGGCAGCCCGCCATGCGCTTGCCGCTGTCCGATGCCTGCTGGAGCCTCGCTTGAAGTTTGTTCTCCCGGCTTTCGACCCCGTCGCGATCAACGATTAACAGGAACAGATCGATCATCGGGTTCTCGTCGAGGATCTGGCCAACGGTCTGCTTGTCCAAGGCCTGACTGACGCCGCCGATCGGCGGGTCGGAGAGGACGTCGATTCGCGCCCTACGGTCCAGATCGCGAAAGAGATGTTCAACCACTGGCTTAATGATGTATTGATCGAGCCGGTGATCCTCGCAGATGACCATCACCCGGGTGCTCATACGGCCCGCTCCATCCAGCCGGTCGTGAACAGGCGGTCGATGCTCGATTTCTGCGTGACTTCCTCGAAGTGGGGCAGATCGCCGAGCCGTTTGGTCACGGTGCCGGCGGATTCTTCCGGCCGGGCGAACAGGACCACGTCGGCCAGCGCCTCCGGGCTCAGCCCGAGCAATACCTGGCTGCTGTGCGTCGTGGCGATGATTTGCAAATCGCGAGACTGGGCGAACTGCTCCAGTAGCTCGACCAGCAGATGAACCCGGGTGGGGTGCAAACCGTTTTCGATCTCTTCCAGCAGGAAGAGCGATCCGCGGGGAGCATCGAACATGGCCGCCAGAATGCCCATGAAGCGGAGCGTGCCGTCGGAAAGGCTCTCCATCGAGATCCGTTTGGCAGTCCCGTTACCCTCGACGAGTTGGAACATGACGTCATCGTCTTCGGCTTTCCAGGCACGAATATCTTTCACCGCCGGAGCACAGAGCGCCGCAAGCCAGTCTAGGTATTGTTCCTTTTTCTGTTGATCCTGGCAGATCCGGTAGACGATGGCCGAAAGGTTCTCGCCGTGTTCCCCCAGAGCCTCGACACGGAGAGAAACGTACTTAAGAATGAGTTCGGGACGGATATCGAGGAATCGCATCTTCTCGTAGTATTGGTGGAAAACCAACGCGCAGTATCGATGGTAAACCAACTCCGTATTTTGCTGCAAGTTGGATCCGTCTGGCTTGTCCACGGAATGGGTAAGTCCACTGCGAAGGGAAGCAGGCTCCTGGCTTAGGTCGTCAGGCTTCAGGCTGAACTGCAAGCCCTCCCAACGCACCTCGCAGCTCTCGCGTTGGATGGCCAACTCCGGCCGTACTCGGCACGCTATCTGGTGTTCAAAGCCGATAGTCTCACCTTCGCCAACCTCCACATTCGCCTCGACCGAGAAGGCTTCCGAATCCGCCCAGCAAACTCCCTGGACACCCCCCCGCAGGCCGGGAGACACCTTATGCCCCCCCTCCCACTTCCCCGTCAGAATCTCATCGATCTTCAGTCCTCGCCCCACACCCTGCAAAAACCGAAACGCATCGAGCAGATTGCTCTTGCCGCTGGCGTTGGCGCCGACGAGGATCGTCACCGGTGCCAGGGGAATCGGCTCGCCCGGCCCGGCGAAGCTCTTGAAGTTTCTGAGGCGGATCTGCTTGAACATGGGGCTATCCCTGGTTTCCGCTCAAAACCCTCGCGCGGCTTTGATGTCGTCGAAGTCGCGGAGGTGGTAGTCGATGTCGACGTAGTCCAACACGCGGCAGAGTCCGCGTAGGGCGACGCCCATGCCGTCGGGGCCACTGAAGCCGCCGAACTGGCCGCCGCCCTTCACGTGGGGCTCCAGATCGAGAAACACACCCGGCACGCCGCGACGCCGGAGTTTCTTCTCCAGCGACGGCAGTATCTGGCGGAAATCGCGGAGCACGGCCTCGTGGCCGCTGTAGCCACGGTCGGCCGGTACGAAGTTGGCCATCGTGTCCTCGTCGACGTGGCCGCCCTTGCCGTCGCGGCGAGGGTTGCGATAGTCCTTGATGTGCAGCCAGCCCAGGCCGGGTTTCATCGCCTCGTATTGCTCGAACAGTTCGGCCGGCGAGTAGCCCTGCACGATCACGTTGGCCGCGTCGAAGATCAGCTCCATGGCCGGGTGGTTCACCTGGCGGTAGATTTCGCCCAGAATTTGACCCGTTTGGCCCACCAGATTGGCCTCGATCTCCAGCCCGAAGGTCAGGTCCGAGCGGTGGCATTCCTCGGCGATGTGCCCGAGGTGGTCAACCGCCTGCGAAAGATGCTCCCGCGGGTCGCTGCCTTTGGGATGGTAAAACGAGAACCCGCGAATCAGCTTGGTCTCAAAGGCGTGGGCGAGTTCACACACCTTCTTCACCTCGCGGCCCAGATATTTCTCGAAGGGGACGTACTCGTTCTTCGTGCCGTCGTCGACGTCCAGCAGCTTGACCTTGCCGATGGGCGAGCCGATCGAGGAGACGTTCAGCCCGTATTCGTCCTGAAGATGGCGGACCTTCTGGATCTCCGACGTGGTCAATTGCATCACGTTTTTGATGCCGGAGCCGATGTCGACGAAGCGGATGCTGTAGTATTGGAGTCCCAGGGCGGCAAACGCGGCAAACTGCTGCACGGCCGTCTTCTGGTTGGCGGCTTCGTCGGCAAAACCGGAGAGAATCACGCGAGGCGTATCGGCCATGAGAACTTCCCCTGGGGGATCGGTGGTTCGAAAGAAGGGTGAGAATCCGAGTTTGTATTGTCCGGCGGGCAAGGTCCGCTGGCAAGGGGAGGGGGTCAACTAGCAGCCCGTTGAAAAAGTCGCGTGCCACTGCTTGCTTGCAAGCAGTGCCGTGGAT
>JABMRP010000631.1 GCA_013202535.1 Planctomycetota bacterium | reverse complement strand
GCCGTGGATAGCGTGAGAGTGTTTCGAATGAGTGTTCTGGCGGCCCTCGTGGTCTGCGCCGCCGGGTCGGTCGCATGGGCACAGGATCTCGGCGCGACAACGCCGACTCCCGATCTGGGCGTGCCGCAAGTCAGCGATCCCTTGCCGCCACTGGTCGGCGAGCCGTTGCCTCCGCCTGTCAGTGATCCGCCGCCACTGCCGGACGGTGATCCGCTGCCACCGCTTGTCGGCGATCCATTGCCTCCGCCAGCCGGCGATCCGCTGCCGCCACGGTACGGTGATCCGTTTCGCCGCCAGCAGTCGACCATGACGCGTACCGGCCCGGGCAACTACACTCGCGACATGACCGTCGAATTGCCCCACGACCGCACGATGCGTCATACGGTCACGCGAACGACCGACGGCGATACGCGGACGATGGAACGAACATTCGCCGGCCCCAACGGCCAAACGCGCAACTGGCAACGCACGTGGACCGTCGGCAATGGACAACCGGGCGATGCGACGGTGCCCGACGGGACGCCGACGCTTCCGCCACCCATGCCGACTCAACCCGCGCCGCAGCAACCCTCCTCGATCACCAGCTTCCTGGACACGGTGTTCGGCGGCGGTGAGACGTTACGCGGTCCGTCTGCCCGTGGATTGCATCATGGGAGAACGATGGCTGGGGCGAACCGCCCGTCCGGTTTCACCATGGGAGCAATGTCCAACGGCCGCTGGGGCTCTTCCACGCGGGGTCACGGGCAGGGGCTCAGCAAACAGCCGCCCGGCCACGCTCGAACCACCGTGCAACGGCAACACGCACACCAGCAGCAACACGGAAACGCGCCGTCGAGTCCCTCGCGCGGCCCGTCGTTCAAACCGCATCCCGGAAAGTCGCGGTGAGCATCTTGCGACGCTTCAGCCGGATCGGGCTATTTGCGGCCGTGCTTCTGTCGGCGGTGCTTGGCTTGGCTGCGCGTGCGCCAGCGGAGGACCCCCAGCAGCCGGTTTTCTCGGAGCCGTGGACCGGTCCGCCGGCCGCCGCCGACGCTTCGTCCGACCGGCTCGCCCGAGCCGACTGGTTGCGGGATACTCCCGCGGCCAAGCCGCCGGTGGAACCGACACTCAGCATGACCGAGCGGGCCACCGCGCTGGTGCGCGGCCGGGTTCAGCTTGAGGGCGGGTACGCGATGACCTACGACCGCCAGGGCGGTACCCAGGTGGTCGAACACTACGTGCCGGACATGCTGCTGCGAGTCGGCCTGACCCGAAGGCTGGAACTGCGGATCGGCTGGCCCGGCTGGTACTCGACCGATTCCTCGGGAGCGTTGGGAGATAGCACCCAGAGTGGCACGTTGGATCCCAACGTGGGCTTCATGTTCGATCTGTGTCCGCAGAAGCGGTGGCGTCCGCAAATGGCCGTGCTGGCGTCGGTACCCATTACGTTGCGAGGCAGTTCGTTTGCCAGCGAGGGATTGCAGCCGCTCAGCCAGATCATCTACCGCTGGCAGCCGACCGATCGGCTCGCCTGGGGTGGCGCGACCGGCATGGCCCTGTTCCGCGACGGCGGCGCCCACTACACCCAGTTTCAACAGTCGATCAACTTCGACTACGCGCTTGGCGATCGTTGGGGCGCGTTTGCCGAGTGGGAGATGCTGGTCGACTACGGGTCGATCGACGACGGCACCCAGCATCTACTGGGCGGCGGATTGGGGGTCCTTCTGGGCGATCGGTGGCAATTGAGTTGGCGGCTCGGGATCGGTCTCAACGCCCGGGCGCCCGATTTTCTCACCGGAGTGCGTTTCGCCGTGCGGTTTTGACGCGAACCGGTCGAATCCGCGCGAACCTGACCGCGACCGCCATCGTCTCACTGGTAACCGACCCTATTGCGGGTGGACCAGCGTCCAGTGAGGCCTCATAAGCCCCGCCCGACGGGTGCAACTCCCGTACCCGCTACTTGCGCATTTCTTGGCCACGCATTACTGCAGAGCCCACGTCTACCGGTTGCTCGGCGCCGATTGACTGCGCCACTTCTTAACCCACCGGCCGTCAATTCTCCGTCGCCGGAACAAGCCGCTTGCCCCGTACCTTCGATTCCACTAACCTAAGGGCTCGTAAAGACATCCATAGCCTTCAGGAGCCGGTCAGATGGCCAAAAAATCTCCGCGGAAACGATATGCAATCGGAGTCGATTACGGAACCAACAGCGTCCGGGCGCTGATCGTCGACCTGGCCGACGGGACCGAAACGGCGACCTGCGTGTTCGACTACCCCAGCGGCGAGGCGGGCATCCTCCTCGACCGCAGAGACCCGAACCTCGCCCGGCAGAATCCGGCCGATTATATCGAGGGGCTCATCAAGTCGGTCCGTGGTGCCCTGCGGGCGGCGAAGAAGAAGCCCGGCTTCGCCCCGGAGAATGTCGTGGGCATCGGCGTCGACACGACCGGCTCGACCCCCATCCCCGTCGACCGCCAGGGCCAGCCGTTGGCTTTGCAGCCGAAGTTCAAGAAGAAACTGGCCGCCCACGCTTGGCTCTGGAAAGATCATACGGGCCATACGGAAGCGGCCGAGATCACCGAAAAGGCGAGCAAGGATCGCACCGGCTATCTGGCCAAATGCGGCGGAACCTACAGCTCGGAGTGGTACTGGTCCAAGATTCTCCACTGCAAGCGGAGCAGCCCGGAGGTGTTCGCGGCGGCGTACGCCTGGGTCGAGTTGGCCGACTTCGTGCCCGGGTATCTCACCGGCAATCTCGATCCGCACACCATCCCCCGCGGCATCTGTGCGGCCGGCCACAAGGCCATGTATCACCAACAGTGGGGCGGTCTGCCGAAGAAGGCGTTCCTCAAGAAGCTCGATCCCGCGTTGGCGGATCTGCACGATCGCTACGCGCCCGAGGCGCTGCCGGCCGATCGGAAGGCGGGCGAGTTGACCGCCGAAGTAGCGAAGAAGCTCGGTCTGCCGCCGGGCGTGGCCGTGGCCGTCGGTGCGTTCGACGCGCACATGGGCGCCGTCGGAGCGGGCATCAAGCCGGGTACGCTGGTCAAGATCATCGGCACCAGTACGTGCGACATGATGGTCGCGCCGATGAAAGACAAGCTGCCCGATATCCCGGGGCTGTGCGGCATTGTGCCCGGTTCGATCGTGCCAGGGATGTACGGCCTGGAAGCGGGCCAGTCGGCCGTCGGCGATATCTTCAATTGGTTCGCCAGTCACCTGACCCCCGCCAAATACACGGCCAAAGGCGATCCGCACGTCAACTTGACCCGAGAGGCCGATAAGCTCCGGCCGGGCGAAAGCGGTCTGCTGGCACTCGACTGGAACAACGGCAACCGCACGATCCTGGTCGATCCGCT
>JABMRP010000630.1 GCA_013202535.1 Planctomycetota bacterium | reverse complement strand
TGGCGGATTTGCAATCCGCTGCCTTAGCCGCTTGGCTACGGCGCCTAAGTGCTTGTATATCAACGCATATTGGCATTCCACCAAGCATCGTCACCATGGCGATGACACGACATGCGACTCATTTCCCACCAAAGTGGGGGAATGCTTCTAATACCTCCGGAATGTCCGATGGATCCGAACATATCAATTAAGAGGTCGGCCGACAAGCCCCAGAAACCTTATCCTGATTTCCCTCTTTTTCCTCCCGCGACTCGCCGGTGGGCAAAGAAAATCCGGGCCAAGCTTGGCTACTTCGGGCCGTGGGACGATCTCGATGGGGATCTGAAGAGGTTTCTCGATCAAAAGGGCGACCTTTCGCCGGCCCTGCGCTCCAGCAGAATGATATAATAGTCTCATCCGGGTATGTCTCGGGTCGGCTTTCCCGGAAGCCCCGAGCAAACCGCCCTAAAGGGGGAGACTGGGTCTAACGCCCTTGGCTTGTTGGGCTAACAAATATGCGACAATTCTTCATTGCGATACTCGTAACGATCAACCTCGCCGCGGCCTGCCAAGCGGCCGGGGCGGCGGTGATTGTGTTGGTTAATCAGACCGAGGGGCCGGTCGATCTGGCGGTGGCGTCGGAGGCGGAGCCGGTGCGGCGATTTCGGCTTGCTCCCGGTCAAACGCGGGCGGTGCCCGTGGTGGGCGACCTGCGAATCGCCTACGGTGTCGGAGGGGAGATTCGACGTGGGACGTTGAAGGCCGACTCGATCTACTGGTTTCGCCGGCGCGACGAAGCGGTGGAACTGACCGCATGGACGGCTGCGCTGCCGGAAGGTCAACCGCCCTCCAAACCGCTCCGCCTGGCCGATCGCGATCGCGTGTTGGTCGTGCCGGTCAAGATTCTGGTCGACGACAACGAAATCACGGTGCAGCGGGTATGGGAGGAGCGGTTGCGTGGGCGGCTCGACGAAGTGTCGAAGATCATCGAAGCCCATTGCCGCGTGCGATTCGAGGTCGTGGCCACCGGCACTTGGAAGTCGGACGACCGGATCGCCGATTTTGCCACGGCGCTGCGTGAATTCGAGCAAAAGTGCGATCCGGGGCCGGCGAAGGTCGCCATCGGTTTTTCGAGTCGCCATCAGGCGGTCAAGGGGCGACACGCGCTGGGCGGGACGCGTCAACCGCTGCACTCCCATATCCTGGTTCGCGAGTGGACGCACCGGCCCACCGAGACCGAGCGGCTGTTGGTGCTGCTGCACGAGTTGGGCCATTACCTGGGCGCCGCCCATTGTGCCGATGCCGATTCGATCATGCGGCCGCTGATGGCCAACGAGC
Organism: Planctomycetota bacterium; assembly: GCA_013202535.1. Taxonomy (GTDB): domain Bacteria; phylum Planctomycetota; class Planctomycetia; order Pirellulales; family Thermoguttaceae; genus JABMRP01. The sequence goes on along the minus strand of JABMRP010000630.1, from coordinate 3,671 downwards.
GGCCGGCCCGGGCGCTGGACTATCGCGTGGGATTCGATCCGCTCAATACGCTGGCGATGAATCTGGTGGCCGACGAACTGCGCCGGCAGCCGGTCGCCAGTCTCGTGCTGGCCGGCAGCGACACAAAAGCCCGACTGCGCCAGGTCTATCAAGTGATCGCCCAGGGTCTGCCCGGCGACACGTGTGCCTCGCGATACGTCGATCTGCTCGACCGGCTGCCCAACGGTGCGGTGGAGGTGATCCGGCGTCCCGGGCCGGTGACCGACGGAACCGGGGTGGTGGTGGCCGCCATTTTGGCCGCCGCTCGGGAAAACCGTCGCGCGTTGCCCGGCGCCTCGGGCACGGCCGGGAAAGACCCCCTGACCGGGGATCGGCTGACGGAATTCTACGTTCGTCGCGCGGCCCGTGCCGCCGGAGAACTGCCGGAGGACGTCGCCGCCCGGGCGTTTCTCATCGGGTTGGGTATCGCCGTCGACGATTCGAGCATCTTGCGCGATAATCCCCTCTTGGGGCCCATCTGCCGCCGGGCGGAAACCGACCAGCAGCGGACGCAACGCCTGGCCCTGTTGGGCAACCCGACCATGCGTGGGCGTCGCGATCTGGCGCAACATTTCGTCGTCTCGTGTGCGATCAGCGGTCTGCTCGGGCCGCGGATTGCCCAGTCGGCCGGTCTGGTCAAAGAAATGGCCGATAGCCGGCGTGGCAGCGGTTTCAGCATGGCCGATCTGGCCGCCGACATGGCCGGCATCGCGCTGGCCGAGAACGTCGGTCAAGGCCGAATCCCGATCGACCGGCTGGCCGATTCGTTCGCCGTCGAGGATTTCCTCCCCGACCACCAGAACCTGCCCGAGGGCCTTTCCTGGGACGAAGTGCGTAGAGCACTGGCGGAAAAAAAGGACAACCCCTTCCGCCGGCAAATGGCCGACATCGCCCGGCAAATCCAAGCCCTGCCGGGGTATCGAAAGCAATGAAGATTCTCTTCCTATGGCCAAGGGACGGCGTCCCCGTCGAAAGTGCAAAGTGAAAGCCTGACTTCGATCGACATGATCGACATGCATTTTCAACCGTTATTCGTCGTGATATATTGGCAACTGTCCTCGGAAAGCAAGGCCACCGGTGTTTTGGACGCCGGAACCGACAATGGATAGAATACGTCGATGGGTGTCCCCTCAATAACGGACAGCGAGGAGTTGAAGATGACCGCATTTGATGACGTACTCGGTGCTGCCTGGAATCTACGGCCGGATGAGCGGGTTCGATTGATCGACGCATTGATTGAGAGCGTGCCGCCGGACGAGTGGCCGCCACCCAGCGAGCAGTGGATTGCCGAGGCGCGGCGTCGATCGGCCGAGTACGATGCGGGACGCATGCCGTCCTCCCCATGGCCGGAAGTTCGGCAGCGTGCTCGACGGAAGGCCGGGCTTGATGGCTGACGTATTGATTACGTCCGCTGCCGAGCAAGATTTCACCGAGTCGCTCTGCTGGTATGCCGAGCGTAGTCAGCCGGCGGCGACCGGATTTGAAACGGAGTTTGACCGGGCGCTGGCATCGATCAGAGCAGACCCGCACCGATTTCCTCATTGCGACGACCGGCACCGCTTCTATCTCATGCGACGTTACCCCTTCCGAGTGATCTATTTCGAGCAAGCGGATCGAGTGGTCATCGTGGCAGTCGCCCATGCCAAGCGAAAGCCTGACTATTGGTCCAATCGGTGAGAAGAGAGAGGCCGTGAACCCGTGGGTCAGGCCATGCCTGACATCTGGCGGATCAAGGAAGTGGGAAAGGCCAAGAGAGAACGTACCCAAACCATGATAATCTTGTTCCTTTGTACGGGCAACTCGTGTCGCAGTCAGATGGCCGAGGGCTGGACCCGGCATCTCAAAGGTGACCGGATCGAAGCGTATTCGGCGGGCGTGGAGACCCACGGCCTGAACCCCCGGGCGGTGGCCGTGATGAAAGAAGCGGGGGTGGATATCAGCGGGCATCGCTCGAAGCACGTCGACGAATTGGCCGACGTTTCGCTGGATTGCGTGGTGACGGTCTGCTCCCATGCGGCGGAGAGTTGCCCGACGCTGCCGGGCGGGCCGCGGACTGTCCACGTCGGGTTTGACGATCCGCCGGCCTTGGCTCGGTCGGCGGCCGACGAAGAAGAAGCGTTGGAGCACTACCGGCGCGTACGCGACGAGATCCGCGCATTCGTCGAAACACTACCGGAAGCCCTGGCAGCCTGTTGAAGAAGGGGGCAGTCCCCTCCGGAAAGCAGTCACCCCAGAAAAAGGGGGAGAGGGCGGCGCGATTAGGCGCCTTGAAGCAGCAGCCGATTTCGCCGGGCACGCCGCTCGGCACGGAGCCGGGCACGCCGCTTGGTTTCGCTTGGCTTCTCGTAGTATTCGCGGCGGCGCATCTCTTTCTTGATTCCCGTTCGCTCCACCAGTTTGCGGAAGCGGCGCACCGCCTCCTGAATCGACTCGTTATCTCGTACGGTCAGCTTAACCACAATTCCTCCATTCGGTTCGCGATATTGACAAGCGCGAGCTTCCCGGACAGATACCGGGGACAAAGGGTCGTAAACGGTGACACTGAAGACATATCCTTGGTAGAATCGGTTAGTTTACCCACTACTCCCCCGATTTGTCCACCCATATCGGGGATTTCCTATGTTTTTTCGGATCGGCCCGTCTGGGCCGGAAGACTTTTTTGAATGTAACGATTCTCCGGGCTTCCTCATCGGCCCCCCCCGAGAGCATCGCCGTTGAGGAGGGATCCGACTGTACCGACGGTGCCGCAATGGCCGATTCGGTAACGGTCAGCCGTTGGATCCTCCACACGGCTCCGGTCGCCAGCACCACCCCGATCGTCAGCATCACGAAGAGCCCTTGATGAAGAAATCAGCGTCACGCATTGTCGAACTCGTCGAGTTGGACGCCCGGCACGACCAACTTCTCGATGCATTGGACGAGTTGGACAAGCGGGTGTCGACGGTTCTCGGCGAGCAGGTCGACGGTCGGGGCGTCGGTGAACCCCGGCAGCAGAACGGCTGAACGGTCGGGTTTGGCTGGTTTTCGGCAGGGCTCCCAGCCGATACCAACTTGCCTCGCGGTCTCGGATTGCTATGATTGTTTGAGGAGACCAAGGGGTAGCTTTGGTGCGAAGTGGACTCAATTCCCAAGGCTTTCTCGGCTGTGTGTTTTGCCGGCGTTAGCACGTTTGGTGCGTGTTTTCTCGTGTATTCGAAGCGCGGCGGCTTGTTTGGCCCGGTGCTTCGCGGAAAAAACTTTCGCTGTCGGGCCGTTTGCCCTTTGACAACTCGCAGCCGTACCTGTATATTTACGTTTTTGCTGAGGGCACGCGGGTCCTGGGCAGGAGAGGAAGTGACCGGGAGCGGGCTGGTTTTGGTCGGATACTAAAGCAGTCTGGTCCCTGTCACTTCGGCAGGAAGGGTTGCCCCTCCTTTTGGTGTATCCCTTGTTGATCTTTGACAATTTGGTTGTGGCAAAAGTGGCGTCTCAATCGACGAATTCTTCTGATGTACCCGCTGGGTATATCGAGAGGGTTCCGAGAGCTCTTAGCACGTTTTCAGACGGCGGCAGATGTTTTTGCAGGCATCGGCGGTCGGCTGGGAACATTGGATATCGTTACTTGGCTAGGTTGATGCCCGGATGGAAGCTTG
>JABMRP010000629.1 GCA_013202535.1 Planctomycetota bacterium | reverse complement strand
CGAGCAACTCCGCGCGTCGGGCGCGCCGGTCTCGCTCGGCGAGCCGGCCGAACGGGCGTTGGCGATGGAACTGCTCCGTTTTGCCGAGGCCCTGGAACTGACCGTGGCCGACTACCGGCCCAACCAGTTGACCGCTTACCTGTTCGATCTGGCCAATTGCTACTCGACGTTTTTCGAGCAGTGCCATGTGCTGAAAGCCGAGACCGAGGCGCTTCGCCAGAGCCGCCTGCTGCTCTGCGACCTGACCGCCCGAACCATTCGCAAGGGGCTCGAACTGCTGGGCATCCAGGTGGTGGAGAAGATGTGAATTGCATGAAATCGGGTCCGTCCACGCCCAGGGGCGGCGTCCCCTGGGTCGAGCAGTGGTGACCCGGCCGGCCAATCCGACCCACCGGATGCCACCGGTGGGCGTGGTTCATCAACGCACAGACGAGGACTTCACCGATGCTCACCAATCGCCGTCGCTTTCTCCAACTCGCCGCCGGTGCGGGGGCACTTTCACTGTTGCCCGGCTCGATGTCCCTGGCAGCCCCGCCCGATCTGGACGCGATCAACCGAGCGGCCGCCGAACCAGTCCTCCGGCCCGATGTCCTCCCCGAGCCGGTTGTCATCGAGTCGATCGAACTGCTCCGCAAAGGCCGCGAGTATTTCATTCGGGCCCGATCGAAAGACGGGGCCGAAGGCATCTCGCTGACGAATTCCCGCGCGGCCCAATTGCATCCCATCTTGCGTCAACTGGTCGTTCCCTACTTCATCGGCAAGGATGCCCGCGATCTCGAACGGCATCTATTCGAGGTCTATCGCTATCGCAGCAACTACAAGCTGCAAGGGTTGGCCCTGTGGTGCCCGGTGGCGTGGGTCGAGATGGCCCTGTTGGACATGCTGGGGCGAATCGCCGGTAAGTCGCTGGGGGAATTGCTCGGCGGCGTGGTTCGGCGCGAAGTGCCCTTCTACATCGCCAGCGGACGACGCGACACGACCCCCGAGCAGGAAGTCGATTACCTGGCTCGCCTGATCGAGCAGACCGGCGCCCGGGCGGTAAAGTTTCGTGTCGGCGGGCGGATGAGCCGCAACGCCGACTCGCTGCCCGGCCGAACCGAGAAGCTGATCCCTCTTTCCCGAAAAGTGCTGGGCGACAAGATCGCCATCCACGCCGATTCCAACAGTTCGTACGACCCGCCCCAAGCGATCGAGGTGGGCAAGATGCTCCAGGACATCGGCGCGGTCTACTTCGAGGAGCCGTGCCCTTTCGACCACCTGGAAGACACCCGGCGGGTGGCCGACGCGCTGGAGATCCCGGTGGCCGGCGGCGAGCAGGAATTCAGCCAAAGGCGGTTCCGTTGGATGATCCACAACCGGGGTGTCGATATCGTGCAACCCGATCTGCACTACTACGGCGGCATGATCCGCTCCCGCCGCGTCGCGCGGATGGCGGCCGTTGCCAAGATGCCCACCACGGTCCACATCTCGGGCGGGTTCGGGTTCGTCTACATGCTCCACTTCTCCTCCTGCACACCCGACATCGGCCAATTCCAAGAGTACAAGGCGGGCATCGAGCGTTACGGCCAGTGGTTCGATCCGCCGCTGGCCGTCCACGACGGCGCATTGACCGTCCCCACCGGCCCGGGCGTCGGGATCGTCGCTCCGAGCGAGGTACTGGCCGGTGCCGAGCCGGTCGCGTGAATCCCTCAGCCCCCGGCTCTGCCGGGGGGCGGCGAATCCAATCTCTGCAATCTTTCCACGGCGTTGGTTTTGCGGTAGAGTAGGTTGACAGTGGAAACGCCGGACCCACCGGGTGCTACCGGTGGGCGTGGTTAAGAAGTGCCAAGAGTTCAAGGGTGGGGCCGCTCGTGAAACAAATCGTTGCCGTCGTCAAACCGCATCTGGCGGAAGAAGTGCTCGACGCACTGGCCCATGCGCCGCTGGAGGCGTGCGAGGTGCGCGAGGTGAAAGGCTACGGGCGGCAGAAAAGCTATCTCGACGAGTATCACGGCAGCGAGTACGCGCTGGCCTTCATCCCCAAGGTCGAAATCACCCTCTGGGTCGACGAAGCGCGGAGCGAAGAGATTCTCCGCACCATCGTCGCCGTGGCGCGAACCGGCCGCATCGGCGACGGCAAGATCTTCGTCCTGCCCACGGCCATCAGTGAACGGGCATCGTAGCGTGGACTACCGCCCAGCTTCCGCATCGAAGATCTCATCGAACCGCTGGCGAACGCGCTGGGTGTACTCCCGGTAGTCGGTCAGCAGATCTCGGGGGCTCACGGCTCCGACCAGATCCTCCAGCTTGGCCAGTTCGATGGGATCGTCGGGGAGTCGGTCGCGGGTCGTGCCGCCGAGCAGGCGCGAGCGGCCTTCAAGGGTACGTAGAAACACGTACGCTTCGGTGAAGAACTGTTGATCCTCGGCTTCCATACAGCCGGCCTTGTGCAAGGCGGCCAGCGCTTCGGCCGTATTGGGTTTGCGGAGCCTGGGGTCGGCAGGGCCATGTTTGAGTTGCAGCATTTGGGTCAGGAACTCGATGTCAACGATCCCCCCGGCTCCCCGTTTGAAATCGCCAGGGGACGTTCCTTCCTCCAGTCGCAGCCGCATCTGGCGAATCTCGTCGGCGTGTTCGGCTTGCCACGGCTGGCCGAACGCGGCGACGGAAACGACCCGT
>JABMRP010000067.1 GCA_013202535.1 Planctomycetota bacterium | reverse complement strand
GCCCGTTTCGTCGGCGCCGATTTCGCGTTGCTCGAACTTGCCCGTGTCGGCCATGGTGACCGGCTCTTCGAGCATGACCGCGACGGGGCCGGTTTCGCTGGTGCCCAGTCCGCGCTGGATCTGGTCGTAGGAGTGGGTACCCCAGCCGGATACGCCGAAGCAACGTCCGCCGGCGTCGTAGTCGGCCCAGCGGCTCCAGCCGCGATGGATGGCCGAATGGTAGGGCCGCATCGGAGCCGAGTTGGTCCAGACGTCCCACCATCCCTCGGGTCCGCCGGCGGGCATCGGTTGCTCGGGCTGGTCGACCCAGGGATCCGGGCCGATGAAGTTCGGAGCCATGACGACCTTAACCTTGCCGATTCCGCCGGCGAGGATCTTATCGCAGGCGTAGTTGTTCAGCGGGATCGACCGTTGCTGGGTGCCGATCTGCGTGATGCACTTGCCGTGCTTGGCCGCATCGACCATGGCCCGGCCTTCCTCGATCGTCAGGCACATCGGTTTCTCGATGTAGGCATCGGTGCCCATTAGGAGCACTTGCACGGCGATCCAGGCTCGGGCGTGGGTGGTCGTTTCGATCAGCACCCCGTCGAGCTTCTCCTTCTCGATCATCTTGCGGAAATCGGTGTAGGCATTCCACTTCGCCTTGTAGTGGTTGAGGATGCGGCCGGTTTGCGGCTCGAAGCAATCGCAGACGGCGGCCATTTGGAACTCGGGATACTCCATGCCGGCGCTGACCACCGACCGGCATCGGTTGCCGCATCCGATCAGGCCGACCTTGACCTTCTCGTTCGGCGAAACGTCTTCCGCCCCCAGGGCGAGTGTACTAGCGGAAAGGACCAACGGCGCGGCGACCGCGGTTTTCTTCAGGAACGCGCGTCGTGTTTCGGTTCGCTTTTTCATTGTGTTGTTTCCTTGTGTGAAAAAAAGGAGCCCCCTCTCCCTCTGGAAGAGGGGGGATAAGGACAGCCTACCATGACGGAGGGCAAGAGGCAACAATTCGCGGCTTTCTTGCCGATTCGTGGCACGAGGTCCAAGAGCTTGCCGACACCCGCGCCGTTCGAGCCAGACGATTTGCACATCGGCCGACCTTCATGCACAATAGCGGATGTTTCATGCGAAAACTTCGCCCCAACCACAAGGAGATCACCGAATGAGAATCTCGAAGAACAAGAACACCGTTTCACGCATCGCCCTGCTGATCGGGTTGTCGCTGGCCGTGCTTGCGTCGACGTCGCGGGCCGATCAACCGGGAAAGAGTCCGGTGAAGGTGTTCGTGCTGGTCGGCCAGTCGAACATGCAGGGCAAGGGCAAGATCGCCCACCTCCAGCAGTTGGTCGAGCAGCGAGCCGACGAGTTTGGCCATCTGAGGAAGAACGGCCAGTGGGTCGAGCGGGACGACGTGTGGATCAAGTATTGGGACAAAAAGGGGAAGCTGACGGTCGGCTACGGTTCGCCGGAAGACCGCATCGGGCCCGAGCTTGGTTTCGGCCACGTGATCGGCGAGGCGTTGGACAATCAGGTGCTGATCGTCAAGGTCGCTTGGGGCGGGCAGAGCCTGGCCTTGGATTTTCGACCCCCGAGTGCCGGCAAGCCCGAGTTTGAACTGCCCGAGAAAACACAGCAGCGGATCGCCGCCGGCGAGTGGCGGATCGGCATCCGCTACAAGGAGATGATCGAAGAAGTAAACGCCACGCTCGGCGATCTCAAGACGCACTTCCCCGAGTACGACGGGCGGGGTTATGAAATCGCCGGGCTGGTCTGGTTCCAGGGGTTCAACGACGTGATCAACGAGACCTTCCGCAACGAGTACGGCAAGAACATGGTCCACTTCGTCCGCGACGTGCGTAAGGACTTGAAGGTGCCGAATCTGCCGGTGGTCATCGGCGAACTGGGCATGGACGGCGTCGAGGTGAACCCACGTTGGGCCCACAAGCATTACGCGCTGCGCGCGGCCCAGGAAGCGCCGTCCAAAATGCCCGAATTCAAAGGCACGGTCGCGTTCGGCCGCACCGCGCCGGTGGTGGTCACCGAAGGCGACAGTTTCGACGGCGGCTATCACTACCGCGGCCGGGCCGACAATTTC
>JABMRP010000628.1 GCA_013202535.1 Planctomycetota bacterium | reverse complement strand
ATGAGACGTCGCCAGATGATTCGGGATGGCCATGCACCCCCATCGCATGGGGATTGACCTGGGGAGCCCGGGCAATTAGTCTCACAAGGTTTACTCCCCTGCGGTCCCGCGGAGCCTAAGAAAGTGTCGTACGACATTATTGTTTGCGTCAAGCAGGTGCCCGATACGGCCAATGTTACGGCCGAGGCCATGAAGGAAGACGGCACGGTCAATCGTGGCGCGCTGCCGGCGATCTTCAATCCCGAGGATCTGCACGCCCTGGAAACGGCCTTGGAGGTTCGCGACAACTACGGAGGTACGGTCACGGCACTGAGCATGGGACCGCCCAAAGCGGCCGAGGTGTTGCGCCAATGCCTTTACCGTGGTGCCGACCGGGGGATTCTGTTGACCGACCGCCGGGCGGCGGCCAGCGATACCCTGGCGACCAGTTACATTATTTCGCAGGCGATCAAGGCGATCGGCCGGTTCGATTTCGTCTTCTGCGGCCGGCAGGCCATCGACGGCGACACGGCCCAGGTCGGTCCCCAATGTGCGGAGAAGTTGGGCGTTCCGCAGATTACCTATCTGGAGAGCGTCGTCGGGGTTACCGACAAAACGGTGAAGATCCGCCGCAATATCGGTCACGGCTGGGAGGTGGTCGAAGCGACGCTGCCCGTGCTGGTCACCGTGTTGGAAACGGCCAACCGGCCGCGTCCGCCGAAGGCCAAGCAGGTGATCCGCTTCAAGCGTGCTCGGGTCGAGGCCGAGTTGCCGGGCGAGGTACGCAACCTGATGCCCGATGCCACCGACGACGAGCGCAAGGCCGAGGTCGCCCGGCGAAGCGAGGATTTGCAGCAGCGCGGGCTGGTGCTGGAGCAGTGGGATTTGGACCGCATCGGAGCCGATCTCCAGCGTTGCGGCTTGGCCGGTTCGCCGACCAAAGTCTTCCGCGTGCAGTCGATCGTGCTGACCAAGGAAGGCTATACCGAGATCGCGCCCACCGAAGAAGGGGCGCAACAGATGATTCACGAGTTGATCGTTGACCGAACTTTAGGCTAACGGGTAAGCAGAACACGATGATTGAACCGAACCGTCAGGGCGAGGTGTGGGTATTCGCGGAACAGGAAGACGGCTCGTTCCACGACGTCGCCCTGGAACTGTGTGGCAAAGGCCGGCAACTGGCCGACGAGTTGGGCGTGTCCCTGGGTGTCGTGCTGCCGGGCAGTAACGTCCGCCCGCTGGCCGACCGCCTCATTGCCCAAGGAGCCGACAACGTCTACGTCGTCGACGACGAGCGGCTGGCTCACTACCAAACCGGCTCCTACGCCCGGGTATTGACCACACTGATCGAGAAACACCGGCCGCAGATCGTCGTCTACGGCGCAACGCCGCTGGGTCGCGATCTGGCGCCGCGGGTTGCTTCGGCCATCGGCGCGGGGCTTACCGCCGACTGTACTTCGCTGGAAATCAGCGACGCGACCGACGCCAAGACGAAGACGTTGCACAAGAACCTGCTGCTGCAGATTCGTCCGGCCTTCGGCGGAAATATCGTCGCCACGATCGTCAACTACGACCGCTGGCCGCAGATGGCCACGGTGCGCGAGGGCGTCATGCCCATGCTCCCGCCGGAAAACGGTCGAGTGGGCACGGTCGTCGAGGAGACGGTCGAACTGAACGAGACGGACCTGGCCCTGAAGCTGATCGAACGGCACCTCGAAGAGCGGAAGATCAATCTCAAAGGCGCCCGGGTCATCGTGGCCGGCGGCGGCGGCGTGGGGAGCAAGGACAACTTCAAGTTGATCTACGCGCTGGCCGGGGCCATCGGCGGAGCGGTCGGCGCCAGCCGGGCGGCGGTCGACGGTGGGTACATCGGCCAGGATCACCAGATCGGACAGACCGGCACCACCGTACGGCCCGCACTGTACATCGCCGCGGGAATCAGCGGCGCCGTACAGCATCGGGCCGGCATGGAAGAATCGGCCAAGATCATCGCCATCAACAGCGACCCCGACGCACCCATCTTCTCCGTCGCCCATTACGGCATCGTCGGCGATCTGAACAAGGTGATCCCGATGTTGATCAAGGCGATCAAGGAGAAGAAGTGAGTAGGGAGTAGGGACTAGGGACTAGGGACTAGTAGGGATTCGAGTGCTAAGCCCACGGGTTGCATCCCGTGGGTCGAGAGGGGAGACCGGGATCGGTGTCCCGTGAATTTGGCAGACGCAGCATTAAACCAGGCGGAGATTGCCCGTGGCAAACTTCTTTAACGATAACCAGGACCTGCAGTTTCTCTTCGACCACCTCGATCTGGCCGAACTTGCCCGGATCCAGGAGGAAGACACCCGCAACGGCGACGCCGACTACGTGCCGGCCGACGAGGCGGACATGGTCGACAACTACCGGCGGATTCTGGAGATTGCCGGTCAGGTTGCCGGGGAGACGGTCGCCCCGAACGCCGAGCAGGTGGATGCCGAGGGCAACACGCTCAACGACGACGGCACCGTGACACTGCACCCGCTGGTTCGCGAGAACCTCGATCGGATGGCGCAAGCCGATCTGATGGGTTTCACGCTGCCGCGTGAATTCGGCGGGTTGAATTGCCCCAACGTCGTTTACACGATGGCCACCGAGATGGTCAGCCGGGCCGATGCCTCGTTTATGAACATGTTCGGGCTGCAAGGCATTGCCGAAACAATCAACGCCTTTGCCAACGAAGAGATCAAAGCCGAGGTGTTGCCCCGGTTCGCCAGCGGCGAAGTGACCGGCGCGATGGTCCTGACCGAGCCCGACGCGGGCAGCGACCTGCAAGCCATCCGCCTTCGGGCCGAGCAAAACGACCGTGGCGAGTGGGTCCTCAACGGCGTGAAGCGGTTCATCACCAACGGCTGCGGCGAGATTCTGCTCACCCTGGCCCGAAGCGAACCGGAGATCAGCGACGGCCGGGGTTTGAGCCTGTTCATCTCCGAGCGGTCGGAGAAGGTGAAGGTGCGGCATCTGGAGAACAAGTTGGGGATCCACGGATCGCCCACCTGCGAGTTGGTCTACGAAGACACGCCGGCGCTGCTGATCGGCGAGCGACAGCGGGGGCTGATCACCTACGTGATGGCGTTGATGAACGGTGCCCGGGTGGGGATTGCCGCGCAGTCACTGGGGATCGCCGAAGCCGCCTTTCGACTGGCCCGAACGTATGCCCACACCCGCGAGCAGTTCGGCGTGCCCATCGAACGATTCCCGGCCGTGGCCGAGATGGTCACCGACATGCGAATCGCCATTGAGGCGGCTCGGGCGCTGACCTACGAAACGAGCCGCGTCTGCGACCACGAGAACAACAACCTGCGGATCCTGGAAACGAAAACGGATATCGCCAAAGACGAGAAGAAACGTCGCAAACAACTCTCCCGGGCGTTCAAACGACGCAACGCCATGCTCACCCCGATGAGCAAGTACTACTGCTCGGAGATGTGCAACCGGGTGGCCGATACGGGGATTCAGGTGTTGGGCGGGTCGGGCTACATGAAAGACTACGCGGCCGAACGCCATCTGCGCGACGCCCGGATCACAAACATTTACGAGGGCACCAGCCAGTTGCAGGTCCTGGCCGCCATTCGCGGCGTGACCTCCGGCGTGTTCGAGACGTATGCCACCGAGTTGGAACAGGTCGACTACGACGACGCGAAGCTGGCCGAATTGAAGCAGAAGCTGGTCGATGGCAAGGCGACGCTCACCGAAGCCATCACCTTCACCAAGACGCGGACCAGTACGTACGTCGATCTGTCGGCACGCCGGCTGGTCGACGGCGCGATTACGATCATCATCGGTCATCTGCTGTTGGGACAGGGGACGCGGTGCGACCGCAAGAAGCTCGTTGCCCGGCGGTTTATCGATACGCGACTGGCGGTGTTGGCGTGCGACTGCCAGCAAGTCTTCTCCGGCGACATGTTGCCGGTGGAAGAATACGAACGGTTGGCCGGTCCGGTTCCGGTGGTTGAATAAGTTGAGAGAGAGCAATTATGGGCAGCTTCCGCGGCAAGATCGGTCTGGTGATGGGAGTGGCCAACGATCGGAGTATCGCTTGGGCCATCAGTGAGGCGTTGTATGCGGAGGAAGCCGAACTGGCCTTCACCTTCTGGCCCAGCCCTTCGGCCGAACGGCGCGTTCGCAAGCTGGTCGACGCCCACCAACCCCGGGTGCTGGAGTCCTGCGACGTGCAGAACGACGAAGACATTGCGCGGGTGTTTTCGGCGATTCGCGAGACGTACGGGCGGCTCGATTTTCTCGTCCATTCGATCGCCTTCGCCCCGCCGGCGGAGTTGAAGCAGCCGTACCTCGAGATGAGCCGTGAGGGCTGGCATCTGGCCATGGACATCAGCGCCTACAGCCTGGTGGCCTGTTGTCGCGAGGCGGCGCCGCTGATGCCCGAGGGGGGGTCGGTCATCACGATCAGCTACTTCGGCGGCGAGAAGGTGATCCCCGGCTACAACGTTATGGGGGTATGCAAGGCCACGCTGGAGCATAGTGTGCGTTATCTGGCCTGGGACCTGGGCCGGGAGAAGAAGATCCGCATCAATGCCCTCAGCGCGGGCCCCATGCGCACGCTCAGTTCGGCCGGAGTCTCGAAATTCGACGAAATGCAGAAACATCACGTCAGCAAATCCCCACTGGAGAGAAACGTCGAACCGGCCGAATTAGGTACCACGGCCGTGTACCTGTTGGGCGACCAATCGGAGGGGGTCACCGGCGAGACGGTCCACGTCGACTGCGGATTCAACGTGGTGGGGTTATAGGCGGCCGGAAATCGGGGTTTGCCGGCTCACCGCCGCGCGTTACATTGCACAAATTGCAGGATTTACAATTCCCCGCGATCGACTCGGCTGGAGATCGTCGGGCACCGCTGGCGGCATTCCCTCGTATTCATCCGTTTCCTCGGGAAAAGGAGGAATAGCGGCGGCTTTCGTTCGGTTTGGTGTGAGGTTTGCACCTGACACGCATTTCAGATTCCGGCCACATGGACGGCCGGATGCGCCACAATCCAAAATCAAGGCGACCGATGAGCATGGAAGCTCGACTCTTTCGGACCGTCACGCTGGCGGTCGTGCTGGCGGCGTCGATGGGGGCCAGCTATCAAACCCCCAACTTCAAAATCATCGCCGACGATCCCGCGTTGGCCCGGCAACTTGGCCAGGCGGCCGAAAAGTATCGTTGCGATCTGGCCGTCTCCTGGCTGGGTCAGACGATGCCCAAGTGGTCGGCTCCGTGTCCGATCACGGTTCGGGCCGGAGCAAACCTGGGAGCCGGCGGGGCGACGACGTTTTACTTCGACAAGGGCGAAGTCTTCGGCTGGCGGATGAGCATCCAAGGCTCGCGCGAGCGGCTCCTCGATTCCGTGTTGCCCCACGAAATTACCCACATGATCCTGGCCACGCACTTTCGCCGGCCGCTGCCCCGGTGGGCCGACGAAGGGGCGGCCACCACGGTCGAGCACTTCAGCGAACGGGCCAAGCATCACGAAATGTTGATCGAGTTCCTCCGCTCGCGCCGGGGGATCGCGTTTGGGCGAATGTTCGCGATGACCGAGTATCCGTCCGACATGCTACCGCTCTACGCCCAGGGGTATACGCTGGCTGAGTTTCTTGTCCGCAAGGGAGGCCGGCGAAAATTCCTGGAGTACCTGGACGAAGGGATGCGGACCGAGCAATGGTCGGCCGCCACGGAGAAGCATTACGGCATCAAGGATCTCCCGACGCTGCAGAATACGTGGCTGGCTTGGATCCGGCAGGGATGTCCGCGGATCGAACGCCAGACGCCCGCCTCCGCCGACCCGACCGGCGCGACGCAAGTGGCTTCGACCGGCAAGTTGCCGCGCCCCGAGCCGAATCTGATTCTTCGGGTCAGCCACGACGACGCCCTGGCCGTCGGCGGCGATCGTCTGACACCCGTTCGCCGGTCCCCCGCCGCGACGGACGCGAGCCAACCGCACCGCAGCCAGGCGGCTCGGCCTCAGTCGATCCAGCGCCCCAGGCAAATGGTTCCCCAATGGAGCCACCAGAGCACGCCGGGGTCGACGATTCGGCGATAGGCTGCCTCTCGCTTGGTTTCCCGTCGCAAGCGATGGGCTGACACGGATGGGGTAGTTGCACAAGGCCATGTTCCCGCAACCGGCGTTGCCGGAAGACGACTGACGGAGTGTTCGGTCGGCGAGCGGGGTCTCTATCACGGGATGCCGGTTGCCGGTATCATTGTGGAAGACCGGTGCGTCGAGCCCTTCCGTTTCACCGTATACAAACATCGAACTCTTGGAGAGAACCGTGCGCCCTTGGAAACTGGCTGAAACCAACTACGGGATCGTCAAACAAAACGAGTACGAGGTGGCCGTGTTGCCGTTGGGGGCGACCGAGCCACACAATCTGCATCTGCCCTACGGTATCGATACGCGCGAGGGCGATACGATCGGCGAGAAGGCATGTGAGGAAGCCCACCGCCGCGGGGCCAAGGTGATGCTCCTGCCCACGGTTCCCTACGGCACGCAAACCAACCAGATGGAATTCCCCTTTGCGATGAACGTCAACCCGTCGACTCTCGGCATGGTGATCGCCGATCTGGTCGATTCGCTGGTTCAGCACGGCGTCATGAAGATCGTGTTGCTCAACAGCCACGGCGGCAACGAGCTAAAACCGGTGCTTCGGGAGCTGTACGGCCAGACGCCGGCCCAGTTGTTCCTCTGCAACTGGTACACAATCTTCGACGACGTACAAGACGAGATCTTCGAGGTGCGCGACGATCACGCCGGCGAGATGGAAACGTCGCTGGCCTTGGCCCATTTCCCCGAACTGGTCGCCCATAACGAAGACGGAACCCTGACCGCCGACGAGGGAGCCCGGGCGCCGACCCGGTTCGAGGCGATCAATCGCGGCTGGATTTCGATCACCCGACCGTGGCACCTGCTGACAACCAACGCCGGCGCCGCCAACCCACACGCAGCCACGGCCGAAAAAGGCCATCGGCTGATGGAAGTGCTGGTCGAGCGGCTCTCCGGGTTCCTGGTCGAATTGTCGGAGGCGGAGATCGACGAGCGGTTTCCGTTTTGAGGTTTGGAGAGAACCAAAACCGCGCGTGATATGCCGTGTGGCCAGATGGAGACTGAAAGCTAAAGGGGGAGAGGCTACTGAGTTCTGACCCCTTTTTCGTCGACCCCTTTTTCATCCCGCAGCCGCGACCAATACGAGCACATCCAGTCCACCTTCAGCCACGCCAGCTACCCCAAGGCCCCCGAGCTATACCTGGCCAAGTTCGACGAGCTGAAGAAGATCGGCCTCGACGCCTCCACCCGCAAGCACGACCCCTACCACGACATCCCCCTAAACGAAAACCTCCCCCAAGCCGTCATCGACCTGCCCATCCCGGAGGAAAAAACGGGGAAACAAGGAAAGCTGTTTTGACCAGACCAGTCTCCGTAATCCCTTTGCTGTGGACAATTTGCAACGTTATCACGGGAGCGACTTCCGCTGCTGAGAACCGTTTTCTTGGCAGATGAACTACTGGAGTCTATTGACATTTCCGGACGATACAGTATCACATGATACTATGGATGGTCTCTTACGAATGGCTTCTGTACCATTTAGGTTCCACTTATGGCCGCCAAGTCGGCTGATTCTCATACCATTCAGGAAATTCGCCGGCTGGCGGTGGACCCGAGCCGTGTCCGGGTAACCAGAGGTACCGAGTGGGATTTGTTGGCTCATCACCTAACGAAGGAGGATGTCTGCGACAAGATCATTGACTGGATTGACGCAGATGAAAGAGTTAAGCCGACAACAATTCACAGCGACAGGTTTCCGAGTCTGAAGGGCCAAGAAGCATACGAGATGAAGCCTCGTATCCAAGGCACGCTGTTCTACATCAAGGTTGCGCTGGTTGAACTGGGCCAACCCGACGAATACATGCTCGTGATCTCGGCACACCCGAATCACTGACCGTACAACCCCAACACAGCGAGGGCTAACAATGGCGACCAAGGAGTGCCCTATCTGCGGCGGCCAGACACTGGAGGAAAAGCAAGGAGAGTATCGCCTTGAGCCGCCGCCAAACATCCCCGGCGGAACCATGACGGTTCCGGATGCCACGTGGCTTGCTTGCAGCACGTGCAACGAAGAGATACTATCGGACGCCTTGAGCAAGGCGATCGACCGCCAGCGGTGCAAGCGACTTGGCTTGCTTACGCCGGAGGAACTCAGGGAAGTCCGCAAGAGAACGGGACTGTCGGCCGTGGACATGGCGCAGTTGCTCGGCGTGGGAGAGAAGACCTACACTCGCTGGGAAAACGGCAGGTCGATCCAGAACAAATCGAACGACACGTTGATCCGGTTGCTGGACAAGCATGCCGCGGCGTTCAGTTTGATCGAAGCCGAACGCGAGCCAAACCGTGATACGCTGATAGCCGGCTATCTCCAGGACTTGAGCCGGTTGAAAGGAAGCAACCCTTTAGCCATGGCTGCACACGGAGGAGATTTGGGGACCGTGATTACGGAGAACCTGCGCAAGCGGTTGCAGGAGATCGTCGCGAGGCGGAAAGAGATCGCATGAGTGACTTCAGCTCCAGTTACCTTGAAATCGAGCCGCGAGAACTGGTCAAACACCTCTTGCGGCAAGCCGGTCAAGGCGAGCGCGATTCGGTTAATCCGGCGGACTTCTTGGAATTTCTCGGGCTGGAGCACTTGAGTTTCGATTTCAATCTCGAACTACCGGACGACGCCAAGGCGACCATCGGCGGGGCAAAACCAAGAGCGTTAATCTCGTTTGACGACCGGTTGGTTGCTACTGATTCTGGAATGAGGGAGCCCCGAAGACGATTCAGCGTGTTGCATGAGATCGGGCATTTCATCCTGCCGAGCCACGAACACAAGCTCTACGTGTGCGACGACAAGGGCCTGAGCTTTGCAACGCGGCTGACGTTGGAGCGAGAGGCCAGCGAGTTTGCAGCGGACCTCTTGTTTCAGGGCGATCGTTTTGCACTTGAGGCGAACAGCCAACCCGTCTCGGCGAGTGTCGTCAAGGTACTTGCGGAGAAGTATCGGGCTTCGTTTGAAGCTGCTGCGAGACGACTTGTCGAGAAGAACTTCAAACCGTGTATGTTGGTCGTCTTCAAGGAAGGGCCGACGACTGCCGATGTTAATATCGACAAGACGCCCACTTGGTCGGTCCGGTACTGTATCGCGTCAGCCATGTTCAAGACCCGGTACTTCGAGAAGGTATTCGGTACAGTCGCGCCGGATGTGGTTGTTGCTGTTACGCAAACGGGACGAGATATTGCGGACAGTTGCGTCAGTGAGGTCTCCATTCGGTCTTCGGTCGACTCGAAGGCCACCCAGTTCCAAGCGGAGTTCTTCAGCAACACTTGGAATATCTTCTGCCTTCTCACGCCACACGGCTGAGGAAACACTCGGCTTCGTTCGCCAGCCGGGATGTCAGGTCGACCTGCTCCTTTCCCTCGACACTACCAGGTGGCAAACTCCCACTCCCCCTGGGTGTTTTCCCCGAAAGCTGGTATCAGGACGTTTTAAGGGGTCGGGGGGACGTTTTAAGGGACGTTTTAAGGGGTCGGGAGTCTTTGT